>CALXDY010000103.1 GCA_944387225.1 uncultured Oscillospiraceae bacterium
AGGGAATCCCCATGTAAACCGACACCTGTCCCGGAGCCAGCTGCCGGCTCACTTCCGCGCTGGCCTGGGCACAGTCCACTGCCAAAGCCGCCCGTTTGGGAGAGACAAAGCACTCCTCCACCAGTTCCCTGGCCGCCTGCTCCGGAGAAGCTCCCGCCAGGATGCTGCGGGTGGGCAGCTTCACCGGCCGCACACCGGTCAGCATCCCCCAGGGCGGCGTACACCCGGTCACCCCACGGGCAGCCAGAAAGAAGCACTTGCCGATGGCCCGGCGGCGCTGTCCCTCCCGCTGGTACTCGTCTCCCGTCAAGGGGACGTCCAGGCTGTAGGGCGCCGCCTTCCCCCGGTAGCTCAGCTCCACTGTCACATGGCAGCGGTCATCCTCCCGCAGGGAGACGATAGCCCAGGTATCGTCCTGGTCTGTAATGGGCTCGTACACCGGCTTTTCCCCGGGGAACAGGTTCAGCATTCCCTGCTCTACCACATAGCGCTCGTCGTGGCCGTTGAATACCAACTTCATGCCGGGTCACCGCTGCCCCATGGCTTCTCTCAGAAACGGATTGTTCTTTCTTTCCCGCTCCAGAGTGGAGGTCACGTCGTGGCCAGGGCAGACATGGTAGTTGCCCTCCAGCTCACCCAGCCGCTTGAGGGACTGCATGATCTGGGCGTAGCTGCCCCCCCGGAGATCCGTGCGTCCGCAGGAGCCGCAAAACAGGGTGTCGCCGGTAAACAGCACGTCCTCCACCTTCAGGGTCACCGACCCGGGGGAGTGGCCGGGGGTATGGAGCACCTGGATGTTCAGGTTCCCCAGGGGCAGGACGTCTCCCTCGTCATAGGATTTCAGGTCCTCCACCTGCCCGGCCAGGGGGAACAGGGCGCTGCCCGCCCCATTGGCGTCCGCTTGATGGATGTATACCTGGGCCTGAGGCAGTGCCTTCTTCAGGTCAGGGACGGCAGTGGTGTGGTCATAATGTCCGTGGGTGAGCAGGATGTACTTGACCTGGCCGCCCAGCTGCCTCAGGGTCTCCTGAATCCGCTCTGCCTCGTCTCCCGGATCAATGACGGCCAGCTGATGGGTGGTTTCGTCCTCCAGAATATAGCAGTTGGTGCCGATGGGGCCCACCTGCATCATGCTTACATTCATAAATACCTCCCTCACAGTTCAAACAAAATGGTAACCGGCCCGTCGTTGACCGAGGCCACCTTCATATCCGCGCCGAATTGTCCGTGCTCCACCTGGAACCCACGCTCCCGGCAGCGGTCCATAAACCGCTCATACAGGGGGACGGCCAGCTCCGGCTTCGCCGCCCCGGAAAAGCCCGGCCGGCGGGAGGAGGTGTCGGCATACAGGGTAAACTGGCTGACCACCAGCATGGCGCCCCCCACCTGTTCCAGGCTGAGATTCATCTTCCCGTTTGCATCCTCAAACACCCGGAGATTGCAGATCTTTTCCGCCAGCTTGTCGCACACGGCCTCCGTGTCCGCCGGGCCCACGCCCAGCAGGATCAGGTAGCCCTGTCCGATGGCGCCCTCCTCCCTGCCGTCAATGGTGACGGAGGCGGAGGAAACTCTGGTAACAACAGCTCTCATGGCTTCCCCTCCCCGTTATTTCCCGCTGGCCCGGGCCACATGGTAGACCCCCTGGATATTGTTCAGGCGGTTGATGACCGAGGCCAGCTCGTTGCGGTCCTTGACTTCCAGTTCGATGGTCATAATGGCGTGGCCGTCGGCCATGGCCCGCACCGCCAGAGCGGTGACCTTCACCTTGGCGGAGGACAGGGCGGTGGCGATGTCCAGGGTCAGGTTGTCCCGGTCCTTGGCGGACAACTCCACCGTGGTTTTGTAGTTGGGCAGGCTGCTCTCCACCCAGGACACCTTCACCCAGCGGTCCGCCTCCTCCGGCTTGCGCCGCTCCGGCGCGGCGTTGGGGCAGTCCTGCCGGTGGACGGACACGCCGTACCCCCGGGTAATGAAGCCGATGACCGGATCACCAGGCACCGGGGAACAGCACTTGGCAAACTTCACCAGGCAGTTGCCCATCCCCTCCACAATAATGCCAGAGTCGGAATGCTTGGGCATGGGCTTGGCGGGCGTCTGGGCGGAGGAGCCGGGGACGATCACGCTCTCCGCCGTGGTGCGGGCGGCGGCGGCCGCCTTTTCCGCCTGTAGCCTGCCCAGTCGCAGCAGCTCGTCCCGGATGCGCACCACCGTCTTGGCGGCGGTGGTGCCGCCGTAGCCGATGGAGGCGTACAGCTCATCCAGGGTGCCGAAGCGCACCTTGTGCAGGATGTGGGGCAGCACCTCCTCCCCGGTGATGGCCGGCAAGGGGATGCCGGCGTGCTTCAGCTCCGCCTCAAAGGCGGCCCGGCCGGTGGCGATGTTCTCCTCCCGGCGCTCCCGCTTAAACCACTGGCGGATCTTGTTCCGGGCCTCGTTGCTTTTGGCCAGCTTCAGCCAGTCCCGGCTGGGCCCCTTGGCGGTTTTGGAGGTCAGCACCTCCACAATGTCGCCGTTTTTCAGCTGGGTCTCATAGGGCACCATCCGTCCGTTGACCCGGGCGCCCACCATACTGTTGCCCACGGCGGAGTGGATGGAATAGGCAAAGTCGATGGGGGTGGCCCCGGCAGGCAGGCTTTTCACGTCCCCGTTGGGGGTGAATACAAAGACCTCATCGGCGAACATGTCCACCTTCAGGGTGCGGACAAACTCCTCCGCGTCGGTATCCTGCTGGCTTTCCAGCAGCTTACGAACCCATTCGAAGTCCTGCTCCGTCCCCAGCTTCTGGTTGGCCATTCCCTGCTTGTACTTCCAGTGGGCGGCGATGCCGTACTCCGCCGTCTGGTGCATCTCCCAGGTGCGGATCTGCACCTCGAAGGGAATGCCCTCCCGGCCAATGACGGTGGTATGGAGGGACTGGTACATGTTGGGCTTGGGGGTGCCGATATAGTCCTTGAACCGGCCCAGCACCGGCTTAAACATGTCATGGATGCAGCCCAGCACATTGTAGCACTCGGATATGTCGTCCACGATCACCCGGAAGGCGTACAGGTCGAAAATCTCGTCCAGCGTCTTGTTCTGGGTGAACATCTTCCGGTAGATGGAGTAGGTATGCTTCACCCGGCCGTACACCTTGCACCGGATCCCTTCCTGTTCCAGCCGCTGCTGGATCCGCATCTGGATGGAGGCCAAAAATTCCTCGTGGGTGGCGGAGCGCTTGGCCATCTCGTCCTCGATCTCCTTGTAGCCCACAGGATCCAGGTACCGCAGGGACAGATCCTCCAGTTCCCACTTCAGCTTCTGCATGCCCAGGCGGTGCGCCAGGGGGGCGTAAATCTCCATGGTCTCCAGAGATTTTTCCCGCTGCTTTTTGGGGGACTGGTATTCCATGGTCCGCATGTTGTGCAGCCGGTCGCAGATTTTAATCAGGATCACCCGGATGTCATGGGCCATGGCCATGAGCATTTTCCGCAGGTTCTCCATCTGTTCCTCTTCCTTGGTGACGTACTGCACCCGGGTCAGCTTGGTGACCCCCTCCACCAGCTCCGCCACCGGCTCGCCGAAGCGGCGGGCGATCTCCTCGTGGGTGGCGTCGGTGTCCTCAATACAGTCGTGAAGCAGAGCCGCCACCACAGAGTCCACATCCAGGCCCAGGTCGGCCACGATATCGGCCACCGCCAGGGGATGGATAATATAGGGCTCCCCGCTTTTCCGCAGCTGCCCGTGGTGCTCCGTATCGGCAAAGGTAAAGGCATCGAACAGCTTCTGTGTATTCAAATTTGGGGTATACTGGGCGACCTTATTTTCCAGCGCCTGATACCGTTCCAAAATGGGATCCATAACTTCACCTCATATCCGGTTCCGGGAACCGGCTGTTCAGGACTCCAGCGCCCTGTTCAGTGCCTGCAGGATGGCAGACGCCTCCAGATCCACCTTCTGGGCGGGCCGCCGAATGGTGATCCGCAGCCGTTCCCCCGTCGCCGTCAGTGACAGGAGGCCCCGCTCCTCCAGCACCTCCAGGCAGACCACGGTGCGGTTGGGCAGCTCCCGCCCGCCGCTGAGCCGGGCCACTCCCCGGGCGATGTGGGCCACCGTGTCCTCCAGCACATCCTGGCCGGCGCATTGCCGCTGGAGATAGCGCCAGTGGGCGGCAAATTCCGCCCGCTGGGGCAGCAGCATTCTGGCCTCCTCCGGAGAAAGAGGCTCCCGCCGGTGGTATTTATCCAGCAGGGTGCGCTCCATCTCCGCCCGGGACAGGGCCCGGCGGAGATCCACGACCTGCATCTGCACCGAGCGCACACCGCGAAATTCATTGATCTGCGGGTAAAAGGCTACGTCAATCCGACTGCCGGGTCCCAACCCCAGTTCCCCGCCGTCGGCGGAGAAAAAGATGGCGTCCAGGGTCACTCTCCTGGCTTCCAGGCGCAGTTTCAGATGCCGGCCCCGGCCCACCTGGGCGGCGCTGAGCACATGGGCTCCCGTCAGCGCCAGTACCGGGCGGGGATTCCCCGTGCCGCAGGGCTCCAGCAGATCCAGAGCCTGTACCTGCTCCACTGTCAGCTCCCGGGGCTGAACCACCCCATCCACCTCCAGGCAGGAGACCATTTCCTGACCCGCCTGAGCCTCCAGCACCAACTGGCTAAGGCGCTGACCCAGAGCGGGGATATTTTTCTTTTCCACCGTAAAGCCCGCTGCCAAGGCATGGCCGCCGAAGCCCTCCAGCAGGTCGGCGCACTGGCTCAGCAGCTGGAACAGGTTGATTCCGCCCCAGGAACGGCAGGATCCCTTCCCCCGTTCCCCTTCCAAACAAACCATGAAGGCCGGGCAGGTGTATTTTTCTGCCAGGCGGGATGCCACAATTCCCACCACGCCCTGATGCCAGTGGGGCGCGGCCAGCAGGATGGCACCCTGCTGAGGTTCCCGCTCCAGGCGCTGGATGCACTCCTGGAAAATTTCTCCCTCAATGGACTGCCGCTCCCGGTTCAGGGCACACAGCTCCTGGGCCAGCACCACCGCCCGGATGGGATCCCGGGTGAGCAGCAGCTCCGCGGCCAGCTCCGCCCGGCCCATACGTCCTGCGGCGTTGATCCGGGGGGCCAGCGTATACCCGATGGAGGTTGCTGTCAGAGGCCGGTCTCCCAGCGCCGACTCCCGGATCAGTTGTGCCAGCCCCATCCGGTGGGGCTGGGTCAGGGCCTCCAGCCCCGTTTGGACAATGGTCCGGTTCTCCCCGGTCATGGGCATGACGTCGGCCACCGTACCTACCGCCGCCAGATCCGCGTATTCCCGCAGCACCTGACCGCCCCGGTCGGCTCCTGCCACCGCCATGGCCAGCTTCAGGGCCACGCCCACTCCCGCCAATCCCTTGAAGGGGTAAGGGCAGTCCGGCCGATGGGGATCCACCACCGCCACCGCCTGGGGCAGCTCATCCTTGCATTCATGATGGTCGGTGATGACCACATCCATCCCCAGTTCTCCAGCCCACGCCGTCTCCTGGATGGCGGTGATCCCGCAATCCACCGTAACGATCAGCTTCACACCCAGACCGGCCAGCTTGCTTACCGCCCCTTTGTTCAGGCCGTAGCCCTCCTCCATACGGTTGGGGATGTAGTGTACCACATTCCCTCCCATCCGGGTGAGGAAATCGGTCAGCAGGCAGGTGGAGGTAATGCCGTCCACATCATAGTCGCCGTATACGGCGATCCGCTCCCGCCGCTCCAGGGCCAGACGGATCCGCTGGGCCGCCAGCTCCATATCCTTCATCAGCAGCGGGTCGGGCATGGGCTCCTCCCACGGGGCAAGCAGGGCCCGGGCCTGCTCCAGGCTGGAGACGCCTCGTGCCGACAGCACCGCAGCCAACAGAGAGGGAACCCCCGCGTCTTCCAGGCTGCGCCGTCCATCCGGACAGGGCGGCGCGATATTCCACTTCTGATAACGCACGGAGCTCCCTCCTTTCTTTCCTGGCCGGTCTCTTGGGAATGTTGTCCTTTCGGTATCCGGTTTCCCCCCAGGAATGATGTATATTATACTCTATTATATCACAGTTTCTTTCTCCGGTACAGGGAAAATTCAGTGTCCCCGCCTTGTCCGAAAAAACAAAAGGTGATACAATACCACGAGCAATCTATCCGGGGACCGGCCGGTACGGCGTGTCCCCGCAGCAAGGAAGGGCAGCATGAAACATTACGAGGCAGGAACCTATGATATTGCCGTCATCGGCGCGGGCCACGCAGGCATTGAGGCCGCTTTGGCCGCCGCCCGGCTGGGGCTGAACACACTGTGCTTCTCCGTTAATCTGGACGCGGTGGGCAACATGCCATGCAACCCCGCCATCGGCGGCACAGGAAAGGGCCATCTGGTTCGGGAACTGGACGCTCTGGGGGGTGAGATGGGCCGGGCGGCCGACGCCGCCTGCATTCAGTACCGGATTCTGAACCGGGGAAAGGGCCCCGCAGTCTGGTCTCTCCGGGCCCAGGCCGACCGGCGTACCTATCAGCAGGTCATGAAGCACACCCTGGAGCGTCAGGAACGGCTGTGGCTGAAACAGGCGGAGGTGGTGAACATCCTCACCGAAGGGGGACAGGTCTCCGGAGTGGTCACCCACACCGGAGCGGTCTACCGGGTAAAGGCGGCCATCGTGGCCAGCGGCACCTTCCTGGGCGGGCGAACCATCGTAGGTGAGGTCGTTCGGGATTCCGGCCCTGACGGTCTGGCCGCCGCCCTCCCCCTGACCCAGTGTCTGAAGGATCTGGGTCTGTCCATTCGCCGTTTCAAGACGGGCACGCCTCCCCGGGTCAATGCCCGCAGCGTGGATTTCTCCAAGCTGGAGGTGCAGCCCGGCGATCCGGATGCCCAGCCCTTTTCCTTCACCACCCAACACACCCCGGAGAACAAGGCCGTCTGCTGGCTCACCGCCACCACCCCCGAAACCCACCGGGTCATCCGGGCCAACCTGGATCGCTCTCCGCTATTTTCCGGGGTAATCGAAGGCGTTGGCCCCCGTTACTGCCCCTCCATTGAGGACAAGGTGGTGCGGTTTGCCGACAAGGAGCGCCACCTGCTGTTTATTGAGCCCATGGGGCTGAACACGGAGGAGCTGTATATCCAGGGCTTCTCCTCCTCCCTGCCGGAGGAGGTACAGGTGGAGATGCTGCACACCATTCCCGGTCTGGAACACGCGGAAATGACCCGATGCGCCTACGCCATCGAGTACGACTGCGTGGATCCCACGGAGCTTGCCCCCACCCTGGAGTGCAAAAAGGTGCCCGGCCTGTACGGCGCGGGCCAGTTCAACGGCTCCTCCGGCTATGAAGAGGCCGCCGCCCAGGGCTTTGTGGCCGGCGTCAACGCCGCTTTGAAGCTGCTGGGCCGGGAGCCCTTTATCCTCCGCCGGGATCAGGGCTACATCGGCGTGCTCATCGACGACCTGGTGACCAAGGGCACCAATGAGCCTTACCGCATGATGACCTCCCGCACGGAGTACCGTCTGCTCCACCGCCAGGACAACGCCGACCAGCGCCTAACCCCCATCGGCTACGCCCTGGGTCTGGTCCCCAAAGCGCAGATGGAGGCGGTGGAGGAGAAGTACGCCGCCGCCCGGCGGGAATGCAGCCGACTGGAACACACCGGCGTGGCGCCCAGCCCGGAGCTGGACGCATTTCTGTCCGCCCACGGCCACCCCCCCGCCCCCAACGGTGTACGCCTGGCCGACCTGCTCCGCCGCCCGTCCATCGGCTACGAGGAGCTCTCCCCCTTTGACCCCCAGCGGCCTGATTTGTCCACAGCGGTGACTGAAACGGTGGAAATCTCCATAAAGTATCAGGGGTATATCGACCGCCAGCTCCGCCAGGTGGAGGAAATGAAAAAGCTGGAACGCCACCCGCTCCCCCCGGATGTGGATTACGCCTCCATCCAGGGACTGCGTCTGGAGGCCCGGCAAAAGCTGGCCAAAATCCGTCCCCGCAGCCTGGGACAGGCCAGCCGGGTATCCGGAGTATCCCCAGCAGACATCGCGGTGCTGATGGTCTATCTCAAGCAGGAAAAGGAGTAACCGCCATGGAACTGAGACAAATCAAAGGGAACACCTGGGCCCTTGAGGGCATCGAGCTGATCCCCCTGTATAAGCTGGACGACCATCGCTGCATTCTGCTGGACACCGGCCTGGCCCAGGAGGGAGAGGCCCTGCTTGCCGCCCTGGAGGCCCACGGCCTCACGCCGGCAGGGGTGCTGTGCTCCCACGCCCATGTGGATCATGCGGGCAACAACCGTATGCTCCAGCAAACGTTCGGCCTGCCGGTGGCCATGACCCCCAGCGAAGCCGGAATGTGCGCCAGTTTACTGACCTTGAAGTGTTATTTTCTCCTGCTCTCCCCGGATACGGTGGCTCGGGAAGCCGGACACCTGGTGCACCGCCCCGATATGATCGTTCCCGAGCGGGACGGCGTCTTCTCCTTCCTGGGCGTGGATTTTCAGATTCTCTATACGCCTGGTCACTCCGCCGGACACATCGCCATCACCACCCCCGACCGGGTGTGCTACGTGGGCGATGCTCTGCTGTCCTGGGAGCAGATGGAAGCCAAGCTGCCCTACAGCCTGTGCCACCGCATGGCCAAGGACAGCCGGGAACGGCTGCGGCAGGTAGACTGTGACCTGCTGCTCATGGCCCACCGGGGCGTCATCTCCCGGGATGGGCTGGACGCACTGATCGACGCCAACGACGCCCTGATCCAGCGGCGGGCAGGTGAAATTCTGGAGCTGGTGACCCGGCCCATGACGGTTAGCGAAATCAGTCAGGCGGTGTGCGCCAAATACAAACTGCTCACCTCCAAACCCACCCGCGCTCTGCGCTTTGAGCGCAACATCCGTTTCTACCTGGAGTATCTCATCGACCATGGCGATCTGACCATGGAGACCGAGTCGGGCATCGCCATGTATCATCTCTCCTCCGGGGCGCAGGAGTCCTAATCGTTCCGGCCGCACCCGTATTTTCTCTTTACAGATTGAGGAAAATATTCTAGAATAGAAATGACAGTTTATGCATTGGTATGCACATGCTTGCGAATCATCTGCAATTATCGCTTTTTATTGATTTTGCACCCATACATTACGGTCGGGAGGTGACCAGATGCCTGCAATCATGAACTGCGGTCTTTCCCAGGTAAATATTCCGTCTATTCTGATTTCCAACGGTCTGGGCGCCTGCCTGATGCTGGCCATTCTTTTCAGTAAGCACCGGCGAGTGAGATCCATTACTTATGACGGTCGTATGTACTTCTGGATGTGCTTCCTGTGTCTTGCCCTGTGTGTAACAGAAACTATCGGTTTTCTGCTGGACGGCAGATGTTTTTCAGGGGCCCGTCAGCTGATCACCGCCGTCAACGTGCTCATCTACTTTTTCAGCGTGCCGCTGGCATTTCTTTGGATCTGCTACGTGGATTACAAGCTGTTCGGGCAGCTCGCCCGGCTGAAGCATCTGTGCGTGCTGTTGTCCATCCCCGCCGGCATCATTCTGCTGATGGCCGGGGCAAACCTGTTTGCCCCCGTCTTTTTCTATCTGGACTCGGAAAATGTCTACCGCCGCACCCCTCTGTTCCTGCTCCCATATGCAGTTACCTATGTGTATCTGACCTACGGTGCGGTGTTGGCCTGCCTGTACCGGAACCGGGTAAACAAATATCTCTTCCTGCCGGTGCTGTCCTTCGTCATTCCCGTGTATATCGGCAGCATGATCCAGCTGCTGTACTATGGGCTGGCGTTAATCTGGCCCACCACGGCCCTGGGGCTTACCTTTCTGTACATTAACCTGCAGAATGAAGAGACCTTCCTGGACGCCCTGACCAGCCTTTACAACCGCAACTACCTGCTGCACTACATCAACCGCCTCACCAGGCAGGCAAAGAAGGGCAGCCGAACCATCGGAATTCTTCTGGATGTCAACGGCTTTAAGCACATCAACGATTCCTTCGGCCATCTTCAGGGGGACCAGGTGCTGCGGGCGGTGGGAAATATTCTCATCCGCGCGGCAGGCCAGGCAGCCGTGTTCCGGTACGGCGGGGACGAGTTTATGATCCTGCTGGAGAACGCCCAGCCGGGGCAGGCCGCGGAACTTCTCAGGCATATCGACACAGAGCTGCGCCGGTACAACGCCTCCGGCCAGCTGCCCTATCCCATTTCCTTCTCGTCCGGAGTAGCGGAGTTTGACAGTGCGGACGTGTTCGCATTTCTTCAGGAAATGGACCGCAATATGTATTCCCATAAGCGGTCGTTTTATAGCAATACACAATCGTAAGGCAAGTCACCCGTGTGTCCGGATGCAACTACCAGTATCAGGAGTGCTTAAACATGAAGGTGAAAATCTCCCGGCTTCGGGGGCCCATACTGAACGCCGCCATTTTGATTTTGGTGGCTATCCTGCTGCTGTTTACTGTGGCCCTGGTACGGGACAAACTGCTGCAAAACGCCCAGGATCTGGGCGATGCTCTGGTAGACAGCTATGCAGTGGAACAAAAGCTGACCATTCAGTCCCTCACACGGGAGGTAGATGTCGTCAGTCAGTACGTAGATGAGATCCTCAAAAACGGTGGCGACTATAACGCCATCCAAACCTGGGTCAACGGCCACTTCTCCAAGCTGCTCACCGTGATGGGTGACGGAACCTCATCGGATCCTTTGTTTGATTTTTATGCCGTAATAGAGGGCAAAATTGTAGCCGCCAACCCCTGGGAAGGAGACGAAGACTACCGCTATCAGGATACGGACTGGTACCGTCAGGCTCTGGAAGCAGACGGCCAGGTGGTATGCGGTGAGATATATACCGATGCAGTCACGGGGCAGCGAATTTTCACCATCTCCAAGGCGTTGAGCAGCCCGGGTGATGTGTTCGCCCTGGATGTTTATGTCCAGAGCCCGCTGTTTCAAACCACAGGCCGTGCTTTGCCCGAAGACTGCTCTTACTATCTGTGCGACTCCAGCGGAACATTGATTTATGCCGTCACGCGTTGGGGTCTAGACGAGGAAATGCTGCAAAGGAATGTGGACTATATCCTTAGCGGTATTGCTGACGGCTCCCTGGTGGATTATGATGCCTCCTTCCTGGACGAAGAGGGGGTTGCTCGGGGCGTTTATTATCACACCATGCAAAATGGCTGGACCATTCTGCTCACCATCCCCATTGACTCCATTCTGATGGGGGAAAAGAATACGGTTGTATATATCTTTGCCGGCCTGGCCCTGGTAGTCTTTCTGCTTCTGAGTTTCTTCACCGTTCTGGATCTGTTCCGCAACCGCAGGATGAAACGGGCAGACGATACCGCCCATATGCTGGGCGACTCCTTTTACGCCATTTATCGTGTCAACTTTGTGGAGGGCACCTTCGAGGCCTTCAAGGCAAACGAAGATGTGCAGCATGCAACCCCGGCCAGCGGCCCCTACGCCCTGCTCCTCCAGGCCATCTGCTCCTTGGTGCAGCCCAGCACCTTCCGACTGTTTGAGGAAAGCTTCTCTCTGGACAGCATCCGCCAGCGGGTCAGCCAGGGGATCCCGGACTATGGAGGAGACTATCAGCGCCGCTTCGGCGACGTCTACCGCTGGGTCAATATCCGCACGTTGTACGACCCGGAGCTTACCCCGAACGAAGTGATTCTCTGTTTCCGGGACGTGGATGTGGAAAAGCGCAGGGAACTGCAAAACACCATTATCCTCCAGGAGGCCCTGGACGCAGCTCAAAAAAGCACCAAGGCCAAGTCGGAGTTTTTCAGCCGTATGTCCCACGACATGCGCACTCCCCTCAACGCCATTCTCAATTACTGTACCTTGGCGGAAAAGGCCTGCCAGTGCTATGATAACGGCAAGCTGCAGGAGTATATGAAAAAAATCAGTTTCTCCGGCGATCAGCTGCTCAGCCTCATCAACGACATTCTGGAGCTATCCAGGATGGAGGCGGGGAAAAACAATCTGGATCTCAAACAGCTGGATTTGAAGGAGCTGCTGACTAACCTGGCGGAAATTTCCCGGGATCGGGCTCAGTCGGAGGAGAAGTCGCTGGAGATCAGCATCGAATTCCGGGATCCGATCGTAATTGGAGACGAGAAGAAGCTGGGCCAGATCATCAACAACCTGCTCTCCAACGCCATCAAGTACACCAACCCCGGTGACCGGATCCGTCTGGAGGCACGGCAATTCGATTTCCAAGCCCACAGCAAATACCAGATCATCGTGGAGGATACCGGAATCGGCATGTCCTCTAACTTCCTGGAGCATCTTTTTGATCCCTATTCCCGGGAAACCGCCTTCTCTGCCCATTCCACCGTTGGCACCGGCTTGGGCATGTCCATTGTAAAAAGCCTGGTACAGCAGATGAGCGGAGAAATTTCCGTGGAGAGCACACTGGGAGAAGGCAGCTGCTTCACCGTAACGCTGCCCCTGGTGGCTGTCACCGGACAGGTGTCCACGATCCAGCCTGCGGCGGATGAGCCCAAGGATACCTTTGCGTGGTCGGGACGTACGGTACTGCTGGCGGAGGACAATGAGCTCAACCGGGAGATTACGGGAGAGATTCTCCGACAGTTTGGTGCCCAGGTTGTGTCCGCCTGTGATGGGCTGGAGGCTCTGCAGCAGTTCCAGGCCGCTCCCCTCTTCTCCATCGATGTTATCCTGATGGATATGCAGATGCCCCACATGGACGGCTGCCAGGCGGCCGAGGCAATCCGGCATCTCAACCGGGCTGACGCCAAGGGCGTACCCATTATCGCGGTCACCGCCAACGCCTTTGCCGAGGACATTGACCGAACCACCAAAGCTGGTATGGATGACCACATTTCCAAGCCCATTGACAGCCGGGTCCTGCAGAAATCCATGCAGCGGCTGATTTCCCAATGGGATGATTCCCGCCGTAAGTTGGGTTGGGTCAGAGAGGGAGAGGATCAGGGTTGAAGGACACGCTGAGAAAAACACTTCTGGTTGTGGATGACGAGGAAATCAACTGCGCCATCCTATCCAATATTTTTGCGCCGGAATATGAAATTCTCACCGCCTCAGACGGCCTGGAGGCGCTGGACCTCATCGAGACTCACCGCAATCGGCTCAGCGCCGTGCTGTTGGATGTGATCATGCCCCGGCTCAACGGCATCCAGGTGCTGCGCACCCTCCGTCAGCAAGGGCTGCTGAACACCATCCCCGTCTTTCTCATCACCGCGGACTCGGAGGGCACGACGATGCGGGAAGCCTACGACCTGGGCGTGATGGATATTATCTTCAAGCCGGTGGTGCCCTACATCGTCCGCCGGCGGGTTAACTCGGTGGTAGAGCTGTTCCAGGCCAGAAAGCAGCTGAGCGCAGAGGTGGTGCGTCAGCGGGACCAGCTGCTGCTCCAGACCCAGAAGCTGGCAGAGCTGAGCATGGGGATGGTGGAGTCCCTGTCCACCGCCATCGAATTTCGCAGCGATGAATCGGGCGAGCATGTCCGACGCATCCATGACATCACCACCTATCTGCTTACCAATACCCCTCTGGGCCAGGGAATTCCCCCCGATCAAATCCGTCTGATCGGCATCGGGGCCATCACCCACGACGTGGGCAAGATCTCCATTCCAGACGCTATTTTGAACAAGCCGGGCCGCCTGACCCCTGAGGAATTTGAACTGATGAAATCCCATACGGTAAAGGGGGCGGAGCTGCTGTCCAAAATTCCCCAGATGCGTGAGCACCCCGCCTATTCCTATGCCTACGACATCGCGCTGCACCACCATGAACGTTGGGACGGAAAGGGGTACCCCGAGGGACTGGTGGGGGATCAGATCTCCATCTGGTCCCAGATCGTCTCACTGGCAGACGTTTATGACGCGCTGGTGAGCAAGCGGTGCTATAAAGACGCCCTGGCCCCCAAAAAAGCCATGGAAATGATTCTGAACGGGGAGTGCGGCGCGTTCAATCCTCTTTTGCTGGACTGCTTCCAAACGACGGAGCCCGTCCTGCGAACCTTTTACCACCTGAATCAGGAAGGAGGAACGCCGAATGGATAACGCTGTAAAGACCGCCCTGGAAGGGGTAGGGATCGACGTACAGGAGGCGCTGGATCGCTTTATGGGAAATGAGGCGCTGATGATGCGCTTTTTGACCCGTTTCCCCCAGGATCTCAACTTTTCTGCGCTGCGAAAGGCTGTAGATGCCGGTGACGCTGCCCAGGCATTCACCGCCGCCCACACACTAAAGGGTGTGGTAGGAAATCTGTCCATTCATTCCCTTTTTCACCCTGTGAGTGCCATGGTGGAGGATCTGCGCCGGGGGGATTTGTCCTCCGCCTCTCAGCAAATGGGCGCCTTGGAAGCGCAGTATCTCCAGGTTGTCTCAGCACTGGAGCATCTGCAGTAGTCAGCCGGCAGCAGATCTCCCCCGCGAAACGAAAACAGATGGGCAAACCCGCCGAAAGGCGGGGACGCAAAGCTATGAGTCTACGGCAGGCAACTGCTACGATTGTCAGGCTGCAAAGACCTTCCCGCCAAGCCGCCGGAGGTTTTTGCAGCTTTTTTAATGAGGTGTACCCATGAACGAGGTGTATCGTCAGGAAAAAAAGTACCTGATGAATCTGGAGGCGATGCAGCGTCTGTCCCAGGTGCTGGACCCCGTGATGATTCAGGACCCCCATAACGGAGCCCGTGGATACCGTGTGCGCTCCCTGTATTTCGACACGATCAATGATCAGGACTTCGAGGACAAAATCGAGGGTGTGGAGCTTCGCCGGAAGATCCGCCTGCGGATCTATCATCCCGGAGATGACTTTGCCATGCTGGAGATGAAGCAGAAGCAGGGTGCGTACCAGAAAAAGCGCTCTCTCCGTCTCCCCCGGGCAGATGCCCAGGAATTGGCGGCCGGGCATTACCACTGCCTGCTCCGCATGGACAGTCCCTTCGCTCAGGAGTGCTACGGACTGATGCACATGCAGTGCTACCGACCCAAAACGGTAGTGGAATACCTGCGGAAGGCCTATATTGCCAAGGAAAATAAAATCCGGATCACCTTTGACCACCAGATCCAGGCCACGGAAGCCAATTTTCAGCTTTTTGACCCCCACCTGAACCTGTACCCCGTTCTGAATCCCTTTAATGGGGTTCTGGAGGTCAAATATAACGGTTTTCTTCTCAGCTACATCAAGGATCTGGTGGGGGCGGCCAACCGCTCTGAGCTGTCCGTGAGTAAATACTGCCTGGCCAGAAGCGCCGGCCTGCACTTTGCGCTGTAGCCTGCCGCCTGCCAGCGTTTCAAAATCAACCAACCGGAGGGAAAAGCCATGAGAAAAATGCTGCTGGAGCTGTTCGAAAGCACCGGCCAACTGGATATGCGAAGCATCATTCTCCGCATGCTGGTGGCCACAGTCATCGCCTTTTTCATCTACCTGTCCTACATGCTGTCTCACCAGGGGAGCATATACAGCAAGAAATTCAATGTCTCCCTGATGGCTCTGACCGTCATCACCACGGCGGTGATGATCGTCATCGGCAATAATATTGCCCTCTCCCTCGGCATGGTGGGCGCCCTGTCCATCGTACGTTTCCGCACCGCCATCAAGGACTCCCGGGATACGGTGTATATTTTCTGGACCATTGTTACCGGCATTTGCTGCGGCGCTGGGGATTTCATGGTGGCTGGCATCGGCTGCGTTTTTATCTTCCTGGTGCTGCTGATTTTCGGCCGGATCAAAAACGACAGCCGGATGCTGCTGATCGTCCGGGCCTCCCGGGCCAGTGAGGAACGGATTGAAGCCCTGATCTTCCAATATTTCACCCGCAAGGCCGTTCTTCGGGTGAAAAATACCACGGAAAGCAGTGTCGAGCTGATCTATGAACTGAGCAAAGGTACCATGGATCGGGCCGCAAAGGTCTCCGGCAAACCCGGTGAAAAGCGAAAGAGCATCACAGACGCCCTGTATGAAATCGGGGGCATTGAGTACTGCAACATTGTGGCCCAAAATGATGAAATCAGCAGCTGATCCGCTGCTGTCCTGGAGGTGGCACAAATGAAATATCGTCTCATCATTGCGGCGGCGGTGGTTTTTGTGCTCACCGTCTCCTTCTCCGCCGCTCATCTGGATCAGGAAAGCCCGGAGCGGCGCGTCCATCAGCACCTCACCTCCAGGCAGCCGGATGCAGGCTGTGACTGCGACGGCAGTGAATTGTGCACCCATCTTCCCCTGGTCATCATTGACACCGCAGGGACGGACATTCCCGGCCAGCCCATTCTGGACGCCGACAATCACGAGATTGGATTTACCACCACCGCTCAAGGAGAGGAAATGCTGTCGGCAAAAATCTCCGTCATCAGCGCAGAGGACCGCAACCATCACCCCTCCGATCAGCCCGATCTGGAAAGCGACATGCTCATCCGCATCCGGGGCAATTCCTCCCGCTACTTCGAAAAAAAGAGTTATCTTGTCCGGCTGACGGACGAAGACGGGAGTTACCGCAACGAAGAGATGATGGGCATGGCTCCCCATTACGAGTGGGCTCTGCACGGCCCCTATTTGGATAAATCTCTCATCCGCAATTACATGTGGTACAACATCGCCGGAGAATTTATGGGCTACGCCCCCAATGTGCGCTTCTGCGAGGTAATCCTCAACGGAGAATATCAGGGGCTCTATGTGATGACGGAGACCATCACCAACGGCGAAGACTGCCGCATCAATGTCTCTGAACCGGTAGAAAACACCAACCAGACCGGATACCTGCTCCGCCTGGACCGGGGCAGCAGCACCCCCATCAAAAATATCCAGACCTTCACCAACTACTCTTACCGCAACATGCAGAAGTACAACATCCAGTACCCCCGTTCCGGCGACCTGACGCCGGAGCTGACCGCCGCCATCGCTCAGGACTTTTCGGACTTTGAAAAAAGCCTGTACTCCTACGACTACGACACCGATGATTACGGCTACTACTACGACATTGATGTCCAGTCCTTCATCGACTACTTCCTCATCAACGAATTCACCACCAACTATGACGCCGGATGGCTGTCCACCTATCTGTACAAGGACATCGGCGGAAAATACAAAATGGTCATCTGGGACTTTAACTCCGCCTGTGACAACTATGAACAGACCACCCTGGAACCCCACCATTTTGAGACCCAGCTCACCGTTTTGTACTACATGCTTATCAAGGACGAGTATTTTGTGGAGCGTCTGATCGACCGGTACCGGGAACTGCGGGAGGGTGTGCTCAGCGAGGCGTACCTGAACCAGTACATCGACGATGTGGTTGCCTATCTGGGGGACGCGGTAGAGCGCAATTTCTCCGTCTGGGGCCACACATTTGAAACCTACCGCCCTCTCTCCCCGGACAGCCGAAACCCCGCCGACCACGAAGAAGCCATAGAACAGATACGGGATTACATTCATGAGCGAGGGGACTGGATGGACGAACACATCGACATTCTGCTGCAATATTGCCACGAGTCCAAGGTCAAGAAATTCAACCACTGATTGAGAAGGAGGGCGGACGCCATCAAAAAGTTCATTATTGCCGTCTGCGCCGTAGTGGTTCTCTTCTTCGCCTGGAATGAAGCGTTTTACCGGTTCGGCATCTATGTGGATCTCCACCCCGATCAGCCGGTCACCACCTTCATGACCACCGATTCCGACACCATCTATATGGAGCGGGATGGGGTTGCCACCCCCTTTGAAATCCGGGGGGTCAACCTGGGTGTGGGCCTGCCCGGGGAATGGGCCACCGACTACGCCATCGACTACGAGACCTATCTGCGTTGGTTTGCCATGATCCAGGAGCTGGGCGCCAACACCATCCGGGTATACACTACCCTCCACGACGACTTCTACAACGCCTTTTACGACTATAATGCCCAGCGAGAAGAAGCGGGCCAGGAGCCTCTGTGGCTGATCCACGGAGTGTGGGTCAATGACTATGTCCAGAACTCCCACCGGGACGCCTATGACGACGACTTCCGCCAAACGCTGATCGACGACTGCCGCACGGTGGTAGATATCCTCCACGGAAACAAAACCCTGTCTCTGGGCAGGGGGCTGGGCTCCGGCAGTTACCGGAAGGACGTGTCTCCGTGGGTCATTGGGTATATCCTGGGTGTGGAATGGGAGGATGTAACCGTTGTCTATACGGATCAAAAATATCCCCAGCGCAATCAATACCAGGGGGTATATCTCACCACTACAGAGGACGCCTCTCCCTTCGAGGCCATGCTGTGTGAGGTAGGAGACCAGATCATTTCCTATGAGAGCAATCGTTACAAGCAGCAGCGCCTGATTGCCTTCTCCAACTGGCCCACCACCGACCCCTTCGACTATCCGGAGGACATCGCCCGCTTTTTCATGAAGTGCGCCAAGGTAGATGTGGAGCACATCAAGGCCACCCCCGCCTTCCTGTCCGGACACTTCGCTTCTTACCACGTCTACCCTTACTATCCCGACTACCTGAACTACACCTACCTGGCAACCGAAATCAACGACCCGCTGTCCCAGGATCGAAATTCCTATTCTGTATCCGAGCTGTCTGATATGGAGAACCCCATTCTGAACTACCTGCCTGGAGGGGAAAACGCCGATTATCTGGACAGCACCGGAGAGGTAAACACCTACTACACCTATCTGAAGGCGCTGACCAATTACCACACCGTCCCCGTGGTCATTTCCGAGTACGGCGTATCCACCGGCCGGGGCATGGCCCAGAGGGACTACAACACCAACCGCAACCAGGGCAACATGTCTGAACAGGAGCAGGGTCAGGCTCTGATCCGCACCTACCAGGACATCATGGACGCCGGCTGCGCCGGAAGCTGCGTATTTACCTGGCAGGACGAATGGTTCAAGCGCACCTGGAACACCATGCACGCCGTGGATCTGCTCAACACGCCCTACTGGAGCGACTATCAGACCAATGAGCAATACTTCGGCCTGCTGTCTTTCGACCCCGGCGAGGAGGAAAGCGTCTGCTATGTGGACGGGGATATCTCCGAATGGGAGGAAGCCGACCTGGTTTCGGAGCATGACGGCATGTCCCTCTCCATGAAGTACGATGAAAAGTTTCTGTACTTTCTCATCCATAAGGAAGACTACGTCCCCGAGGACGACGTATTATACATCCCCGTGGACACCACACCAAAAACAGGGAGCACCTACTGTCAGAACCTAAATCTCTCCTTCCAGCAGGCCAGCGATTTTGTCATCATCATCAACGGGACGGACAGCAGCCGTGTGCTGGTGCAGGAGCGGTACGAAGTGCTGCGGGCTATGTACCTCCATGAGACGGAGGACAGGGACGCCTTCCTGGATGTGCCTGATCGGGACACCCCCGTGTTCAAGCCCATCGAGCTGATGCTCCAGACCGCCACCCCCCTGCTGACCGGCAACTGGCAGGCTTCCGCCGAAACCTACGAGACAGGGCGACTGACCTATGGAAATGCCAACCCGGACAGCCCCGTCTTCAACTCCCTGGCCGATTACATGATATCCGGGGACTACGTAGAACTCCGCCTGCCTTGGCAGCTGCTGAATTTTGCCAACCCCTCGGAAATGAAGATCCATGACGATTATTACGAGCACTACGGCGTGGAGTACATTTCCATCGACGAAATGTATGTGGGCATCACCGACAGCAGCCACCGTGACTTCCGCGTCCCCATGGATTCCTTCCCTTTGAAGGGCTGGGGCAAACATGTAACCTACCATGAGCGTCTGAAAGAGTCCTACTACATCCTGCAAGCCTATTGGGCCGGAACATAGCCGGCTCGTTACAAAGAGAGGTGCCCCATGCGGATTGAAAACATGATTTACATATATGGCGCGGTATGCGCCAGCATGATTCTGTTCAATCTGGTTTACAATCTGCTGCTGACCAGAAGCCAGCCCCGAATGGAGCGGCGCTGCCGCCGGATCAAGGCAGGGGTGGAAGCTCAGCTGCAGGAAAGCCGGGAAAAGGGGCAAATCAACCCCTCTCACCTCTCCCTCCTGGGCCGCCGGCTGCGCCGGGTCAATAATCTGATCGCCTTCAACCGTGCTCTGGAGGAATTATTTGAGGGGCGGCCGGAAGAAAAAGCCGACTATCTCCACCAAATTCAGAGCGTAATGCTGTCTCTGGCCCTGGTATACCGGACGCGGAACGACATGCAGGCGGCCTATTTCGCCTACTTTCTCTCCCGAACGATGCAGCTGCGGCAAATGCCCATTGATTCCTTACAGGACATCATGCTGGATTACATCGGGAAACACAACCTCTACTGTCGGGTCAATGGACTGAACGCGCTGTACGACTTCGGCACAGCGGAGCGGGTTGCCCAGGCTCTCCGAATTCAGGACGACGGTACGGTCTTTCTCCACGAAAAAATTCTCACCGAGGGGCTGCTATCCTACAAGGGAGACCACGATGAACTGATCCACATTCTGTGGAGCCGTCTTTACACTTACTCCACCCACACCAAGCTGGCCATCCTAAACTATATCCGATTCCGCTCCGGCGACTACTGTCGGGAAATGTTCTCTATCATGCAGGACGGCAGGGAGGACAAGGAACTTCGTCTTTCCGCCATCCGCTATTTCGGCAAGTATGTCTATCCCCCCGCCCTGAATCCCCTTTTGACCTTTCTGGCCGACCCATCCCCCGAGCATTGGGAGTACGCCACGGTGGCCGCCTCCTCTCTGGCCAACTACGCAGGGGAGCGTGTGATATCCGCCCTGACGGAGGCTCTGCACAGCACCAGCTGGTACGTTCGCTCAGCCGCCTCTCAAAGCCTGGAGCATCACCACGTGAACTACAGCGATCTGATCGACGTGGTGGCTGGGCAGGATCGTTATGCCAGAGAGATGATTACCTATCGTCTGGAATCCCGAAAACTGCGAAAGCAGGAGGTGACCCCTTCATGATGGATGCATTCAAGCTGTTTTTTGACTATGTGGGCGCCTTCTTCATCCTGTATATGATCGGGTACGCCAGCTTTCTCTTCCTGTCGGTGACAGTGGGCTCCTCCGTACTTTACCAACTGAAACAGCGCAACAAGCTGAAAAACGAGCTGCAAAGCGAGTATTATATCCCGGTCTCCATTCTGGTCCCCGCCTACAATGAAGCGGTGACCATCGAGGCCAGTATCCGCTCCCTTCTGGCCCTGGAATATAAGCTGTATGAAATCGTGGTGGTGGACGATGGATCCCAGGATGACACCTCCCGGATCGTATGCGAGGCCTTTCGGATGCAGCAGATCAGCCGCCCCATCCAGCGTAAAATTCCATGCCAACCGGAGGAATTTGTATTCGAGAGCCATGAGTGGGGCGTGCCTATCACGCTGATCCGCAAGAAAAACGGCGGCAAGGCGGACGCTCTGAACATGGGCATCAACGCATGCAGGTATCCCTATTTCATCTGCATGGACGCCGACTCGGTGCTGCAGTACGATTCCCTGGAGAAGATCGTCCGCCCCGTTCTGGAGGAGGGCAACGTGGTGGCAGTGGGCGGAGCGGTCCGCCCCTGCAACGGCGCAGAAATTGAAAACGGGCGTGTAATCTCCTACCACATGCCGGACCGAATCATTCCCTGCATGCAGGTGCTGGAATATGACCGGTCCTTCCTGGCCGCCCGGATCCTTTTTGATAAGTTCAACGGCAGTGTCATCATCTCCGGTGCCTTCGGGCTGTTCAAAAAAAACATCGTCATCGACGCGGGCGGCTACGATCCTACTACCATGGGCGAAGACATGGAGCTGGTCATCAAGCTGCATGTGTTCTGCCGGGAGCACAACATCCCATACCGCATGCGCTACGCCACCGACGCCATCTGCTGGACACAGGCGCCGGAGCATCTGAAGGATTTGTGCCGGCAGAGACGGCGATGGCACATTGGTCTCTTCCAGAGCATGATCCGGCACCGGCAGATCTTTCTCAACACCAAGTATGGGCTGGTGGGCATGATCTCCTACCTATATTTCCTGTTTTACGAGCTTCTCTCCCCTTACATTGAGCTGTTCGGTCTGTTCACTGTTGTTCTGGCGTTTGCGGTGGATTTGATCAACGTCCCGTTCATGATTCTGTTTTTCGCCATCTACGTGGTTTATTCCGCCATATTGTCCCTGACCGCCTTCTTTGCCCGGATCCATACCATTGATCTGAAACTGACGGTCACCGACACTTTGAAGGCGGTGGGGCTGTGCGTGGCGGAAATATCCTGCCTGCGCTTTATCCTGGCCTGGACGCGAGCAACCGCCTTGATCGGATACCGGAGAAAAAAACACAGCTGGGGTACCATCCAGCGGCAAACAATTAAATTCAAGTGAGATGGAGGGTTCTGTCATGACGTTGGATCATCTGAAAAAAGGGTTCTGGGGCTACAAAAAATCCAGTGTATACGAGTACGTCACGACCCTGGAGGGGGAATTTTCCCGAAAGCTGATGGAACGGGACGCTCAGATTCGGGACAGCGAAGCGCTGTATCAGGAGCGGATACACCAGCTGGAGGAGGAGCTGACCACCCTCCGGCAGCAGCATGAAGCCCAGCAGGCTGAGCAGCTGATGATTTCCTCCGCCCTCATTGAGGCCAGGAAATATGCCGAGACCCTGAAGCAGGAGGCGGACACCGCCGCCCAGGAGGAGCGGCAGGCCTGGGAGGCCGAACTGGAGCAGATGCACAAAGACCTCAGTCAATACCGCTGCCAGGTCCGCGCCCTGCGGGATCAGTTCGCCTCACTGCTCCAGTCCATGGATGACCAGGTGCAGGTCTTTGACGATCAGGTACAAGCAACCGTATCCGACTGCCCCGGCCGGAACATGAATCTGTTCCGCCGAAAGCCGGAGGAAGAATAACATCCGAGGGAACGACGGTGAACGAGAAAATTTTGATCTATGTGGCCGGAAATCCGGACGCCTACCCCATTGAGTATTTCGATGAACAGACACAGACCTATCAAGGCGTCATCCCCCAGCTGCTGTCCCGCTTTTCCAGCAGCAGTCAGTATGAGATTGTCTTCTATCAGCCAGGTGAACGGGATGCCCGTGCCCGTTTGGGCAAGAACAACCAGGTAGATCTGCTCTCCGGCTATTTGGAAGAGGAGTATGTCCCCAGCAGCGTGGATTCCGTCCCTCTGTTTTCCACGCAGGAGGACGGGGAAACCCAGACCTATTGCATTCACCTGACCCGTGCAGCACCTGAGCACCTTGCGTCCGATTTGCTGGACTTTTCTCAGGCCGTCCCGCAGGAGGCGGTCAGCGGCATTCTCATTGACACAGCCACCGCCACTCACGACAGCGGTCTGTCCTCCACCGCAACCGGAGCACTGCTTGTGACCGTTGCCCTGCTGGCCTGCGGCATCGGACTGCTGATTCTCCACTACCGGAAGCGGCTTTCCCTGGCCCTGGCCGAGGCGCAGTCCGATCCCATAACCGGAATCGGTAACCTGACCTATCTGGAGCGGCAATACAAGCGTCAGATCAGCAGCCGGAACCGCGTTCTGTACCACCTTGTCTATTTCTTTGTGGATACGGATCATCTGCGGCGGATCAGCAACAGCCAGGAGACAGACGATTTTCTCCGCTACTGCGCCGCTGCGCTCACCGAATACCTCGATCCCGGAGAGATTCTGGCCCGGGTCTCTGACCACGGCTTTGCCATGTTTCGGATGCGAGAGGATGTAAGTCAGGTTTGCGCCTGGATCACTACGGTGCTGAGTCAATTCCAATCCTATCCCCAGCTTTATGCCAAGCCCTTTGAAATCCATGTTTCAGCGGGCATCTACTCCCTGAAATCCTGGGAAGAGTCCCTGTCCGACCTGATATTCGCAGCCTCCCAGGGCGCGTTCTCCGCAGCGCGGGATGAGACGGGCTACGTCGTCTGTACCTCCGAGATGCAACAACAGATCGCCCGGGAAAGGTTCCTCCAGGCCAGTATCGAACAGGCCTTTGCCCGGCGGGAATTCAAGCTGTATATTCAATTTTACGTAGACGCCATGACCGGAGAAATCGTGGGCGGTGAAGCCCTGTCCCGCTGGAACCATCCTCAACAGGGCATACTGATGCCCAGCGTGTTCGTCCCTCTCATGGAGCGAGAGCGGCTGATCAGCCGGCTGGACTATTACTGCCTGGAGGAGTCCTGCGCCTTTCTCCAACAGCTGATGGAGCACCAGATCGACACGTTTTTCATCTCCTGCAACTTTTCCCGGGAAACCTTTTCCGCTCCAGATTTCTCCTCCCGGGCTCAGGAAGTCATGGATCAATATCATTTCCCCAGGGATCTGCTGATCTTTGAGATTACGGAAAGCGCGTCGGTACAGCGGATCGCCCAAATCCGCCAAAACATCATCGCCCTGCGGCAGTACGGCATCCGTGTGGCTCTGGACGACTTCGGAGAGGGACTTACCTCCTTCTACGACCTGTACAAATATCCCATTGACGGCATAAAGCTGGACAAGGGACTGATCGACTACACCATGACACCCAGCGGCGCCGCCATTTTGAGGGCCATGGTTCAGGTGGGCCATGAACTGAACATGACCATTCTGGCGGAGGGTGTGGAATCCCAGCAGCAGGTCCGCGCCCTCCAGGAGATCCAATGCGATGTGATCCAGGGCTTCCATTTTTACCATCCCCTTCCGGAGTGGGAAGCCCAGCAGAAAATTCTGGCCCAGTTTTCTGCCCACCCCCATTCCACAGAAAAATCATAACCCGTCTGGATATGGGGGGATTCCGGTTCTCCTCAGAAGCCGGGCATGTATGCCCGGACACAGGACCTCTCCTCCGGTGAGGCCGAAACCGTGCTGCGGGGCTGGCTGCGGTGGGACAGGTCAGCGGTTTCTCTGCTCCGCCCCAGCCCAACCCGAGCTGGACCCGGGCCTCTCTGAAAAAAACGGGAACCTGCTGGTTCATCCAGTGTACCCTGGCTCTGTGCGGCCCGGATTAGAGCAGCTATTCTGCGGAGATCGGTTTTTCCACGCCCGGCGGTAAAATGCAGTCATCCTGACAAGGATGGAAAACCGACATAAAAGGAACGACGCTGGACAGAGAACATTCTCTGTCCAGCGTTGTTATATCTTCTCCAAACTATAGGCAGGCAAGCATCCGGTGTCACCTGTTTGACCCGCTCCCGGTTTCCTTCCCTGGCAAATGGGACAGAATTCGGAAGCCATCTGCCGTCTCCTCCAAGGTCAGGACATCTCCCGGCATACCGTTCCCGTTGGGCAATTCCCACAGAGTGACCATGCCGTCCTGCCGAAGCCCGTATACGGGGACAAAGGTTCCGGGACCATAGTCACTGGTAAAGTTATACCAGGCGTCATATTCCGGCAGATAGATCACACCGTCCATCCCCACACCGGACAAATCCCTGGTGGTGATGCCCGCATACTGTTCCAGCACCCCATCCACACTTTGCCGGGTGTAGCGGTGGATCGGAGTGGGTACCGGCACCTCATTTTCATAGGGATACAGGGGCTGTTCCCTCAGCGCCTGAAATTCCGGGTTGTCCAGGTCGTCCTCCACCAGCTCATCACCGGGCAGGTACTGCAGAAACGTCTCGAAATTTAGTTCCTCTGGCCGGTGGTAGTAGGAGGTGAAAAAGGCGCTGGCCGGGTTGACCCCAACCGCCTGCTCTCCGTCCATAATCTCCGGCTGGAAGGCAATCTGGTATTCCTTCAGCTCCTCTTCCGTCAAGAAGTCTCCTAAGCCGCTCAGGTGCTCCAGGCGCTCCCCCCAGCCCAGCGGGCCTGTGGTCACGTCCCCGTCCTGTGTACTCAGCAGCAAGGCGCTGCGGCGCAGGAGGGCGTTGACCTCATCGGCGAAGGCCATCAGTTCCTCCCTCCGTTGGGAAACCTGTCGGATTTCAAAATCCAGGCTTCCCTCCTGCAGTACTGTTTCCCCTCCATTTTCCAAGGTAAAGAGGGTATAGTCGTAACTTGCAAACCCCGTGGAAATTCCAGGATTGTAGCGCAGCAGGCAGTCGCTGTTCTGGCTGTCCCGGTAGAGGTAGAGGGAATTCCATCCCAAATGGGGCGTACCGGCATCCTCCCGGAACAGCTCCGTCCCGTCCTCCTTCGTGACTACCAGCTGCCAGATCTGGCTGTTCATCTGCACAGCCTGGATGCGCTCCTCCTCCCCGTCTCTATCCAAGTCTGCGGAGGTAAGATATGTACTCCCCTGTCCATCCCATATCGTCTGCCAACAGGTAGGAAACGGATCATGTACAACATGATACAGGCTTCCTTCCCATTCGGTCACGTCAATGCCGGAGCGCTGACTGCTGCCGTCAGCATAGACCACATTCACGTAAAAACTGTTCTCACCCGGTTCCATGGTTTCCTCCTCCCCCAGAGCGTCTCCCCGGGTAAAGGTCCGAAGCCAAGCCGACATCTCCTCCAATTGTTCCGGCCCAACCTCCATCACAGACTGGTGCCCTTCCAAACCGATTTCAGTGATCTCTTCTGTCTGGGAGAAGATATAGGGCTTTTCGATGGCGTTCTGCGCCCCGGTAAAGGTACACCCCACTGCCGCCGCCACAATCAATACGACGGCTACCAAGGTGTAAGCTGCTGTTTTCGGCCCCTTGACCAACAGACGGATCCGCTCTTTCATTCCCCTTCCGCTGCCCGTCATACTGGTGGCCGTCAACAGGGGATTGCCTCTCCCACGGCAGGTGACGGCCAGCAGCGTCCGGCCGTAGGCCGCCCGTTCTTCTTGCCCCAAGCGGCGGACAGTGGCCTCGTCACAGCACAGCTCCTCATCCCTGCGGGACAGGATGGCAGCCAGCCATACCAGCGGATTGTACCAGTGAATCGCAAGGCACAGCCCCCGCAGAAGCCCCCAGATATGATCTCCATGGCGGTAGTGGGTCAGCTCATGGGCCAGGCTGTGACGCAGCACAGTCTCATCGGACACCGTTTCCTCCGTTACATAGATGCATGGCCGTACCACTCCAAACAGGCAGGGCGTCTGCGCCGCCCCAGTCACATAAACCGGTAAGGGGCAGCGCTCCGTTTCCAGGGGCCGACGGCTGCGGCGCAGCCCCTGGCCGAAGCGAAGATTAACCCATACCAGCCACAGCCCCAGTCCAATTGCTCCCGCTGCCCATAAGGCTGTCAGGCCCTCTCTCCACTGAGTGATTCCATCCCCAGCATCAGGCCCGGCGGCAGAACTGGATTCCACCTGGGGCAGCTCGGATGAAAAGGATTCGTCCGGCTTTAAAAGAGGCATCTGGGAATCAAGAGTATCATCCGGTCCCACAACGGACAGTTCCGGCGTTACCTGATCCACATCCCCGATTCCGTAGGATAAGACGTTCTCCTCCCCGTTCAGCATACGTTCCGTCAAATTCAGGACACTCCATGCCGTATCTCCCAGGCTCACAGGCACCAGCAGCCGCAGCAGCACCACGATCCATAGTCCATACTGCAGCCGCAGGCTGATCCGCCCAATGAGGCACCGGCGCAGGATAACAACCACCAAAATCAACACACTGGAGGCAACTGCCCATTCAATCATGCCGCTCCTCCTCCAATCCCTTCAGCAGCTCATAGAGCTCATCCAACTCCTCCCGGGACAGGGCCTGCTTTTGCGTCAGCGCACTGACCATCAGACTCAGGCTGCCCTGATACACCCGGCCCAGGAACTCCTCTGTCTCCCGCAGAGCGGCGTCTTCCCGCCGCAGCAGGGCCGAAAACACCTTGGGCCCCCGTTCCGGCTGGACACTTTCCACCGCTCCCTTGGCCTCCAGGCGGCTCAGCAGGGTCAGTGTGGTGCTTCGGCTCCAGCCGCAGCTTTCTTCCATCTGCCGTGTCACCTCACGCCCTGTGAGCGGTCCCGCTTCCCACAGACACTCCATCACGTTCCACTCCGCCTGGGTCAGGCTGATTCCTTCCTCTGCCATGTTCTCCCTCCTTTCTGTCTACTTCTGTAAACACATTGTATCCCATTAGTCTACATTTGTCAACAATAGTGATGGCTTATTCCACCTAATCCCGGCACACTTATTGCCTCAGTAAGCTTAAACGAACGGGGCCCGGCGGCGCACATGCGCCGTCGGGCCCCGTTTTTATCCGGACTTAGATATCCTTGTTTGTCCATCCCTCCGTCTCAAACAACCCGGATTCGTTGAGGGGACTGCCTTACTGCCTCTGCTGGAGGGCCTGGGCAGGGGCAACCAGATCTTTACGTCCGCTGTTTTTGTTGCTGCTGCGCCTTTTCCTATTCCAGGGTGTCGGGCAGGCTTTCGTTATCATATCTGGTACTGGTGCACTGGATGGTGGTGCCGATCCAACTGGTATGCCGGTTGGCCTTCATGTAGGTGTCGCTTTTCAGGAAGTAGTCATAGCGCACATACCCCTCCCGATTGGGGACAGGGTCGTCCCAAGTGGTATCCACATGGTACCACTCCCCGCCGATCTGAACCAAATTCCATGCGTGGCTGCCGTTGGCAACGCCGCTGATCGTTTCACAGGGAATATCCGCCGCCGTCAGCAGTGCCTCATAGGCCTTGGCATACCCCGAGCATACCGCCACTCCCTCTATCAGCGCGCCGTTGGCTGTGTAAGAGAGCGCCGGGATGGTGTTGCGGAGGTAGTTGTCATAGTCATATGCACAGTGGAGGATCAGATAATCATGCAGCGCCTTGGCAGCATCATAATCGCTCATGTCAGCGGTCACCACATCCGCTACAATCTCCTCCGCTTTGTCTATAACTTCCTGGCTGGCCGGCGTATCCGTGCCGCTGGATACATAATAGATCACGCCGATGGTCTTGGCTTGTCTGCCCTCCGGCTCCAGGCAGCTCACCACGGAAATCCGGTAGGGATTTCTGCCGTCAATATCCGCGATCTCCCGGGCTGCGGCCAGCAGCTGGGAAGATTCAATGTGGTATGGGGCTACATCGATATTGGTCTGTCCTGACGCAAAGCCATTAACAATGGCCGCCTTGGCAGCATCCAGATCGGACAGAGACACCACGTCCTCAGATCCTCCCGTTTGCTCCGCGTCGTTTCCATCGGAAAACTGCTTCCAGATGGAATATATCACATCGGACCTGGGACAACTGGCCTTTGCGGAGAAATTCAGTCCATCCGTCAGGCCGCTGCGGCTGGCCCAGTCCACAGCTGCCTGAGACCAATCGCTGCCGGACAGGCTTTCTCCGGCGGCCTTGCAGATAAAGGTAAAGATCTGATCATACGTCAAGGTCACATTGGGGCCAAACTGATCGGCACTGATCCCCGCGGTGACACCCTGTTCCACCGCCCAGAGAACCGGCTTATAGAAGTAGTCTGAGCTGGATACATCGGTAAAGGGACAGGCGGAGCCGACGGGCTCCGGCGAGCCAACGGCCCGCCACAGGAAGGTTGCCGCCTGGCCCCGGGTCACGGCATTGGCCGGTGAGAAGGTGGTGTCACTTGTGCCGCTGGTAACTCCCTGCTCCAGAGCCCAGGCCACCGCATTGGCATAGTAATCGGTAGCCCGCACGTCGGTAAGGCCCTGGAATGGGACTCCGTGGGTTGTGCCCGCATCGGCCATTTTGGTACCAAAGGCCTGATCCAGTTCGTACAGCAGCTCCTGCCCCACCACGGTATCCGATTTTCCATCCCGGGTGTCGTACTGGGCCACAAAGGTGTATCCATAGGGATAGGTGTCGCTGTTCACCACCGAGCATTTGTAGTACAGATCTACCACCAGATTGGCCGGAATGACCATACCATCCAACCTCAGCATCATCTTCTTCAGGGTGGGCGTATAGGTAGCGCCGCCATAGATCAGTACATTTCCTTCAGACGGCCATTGGAACACGGCAGAATTACGCACGTTACTAAAATCAATGATGGCGTCATAGGGGTCCAGATTCAACTCCTTCCCCTGAGTCCCGTTCAGCTCCACTCCGCCCGCTGCTCTGGCCGGTATGATTCCTGCTGTCAGGATTGCAATCAGCAGCAGGCTTTTCTGTATCCATCGCTTCATAAATCATTCTCCTCCTTCTTGACTTCCACCCTTGTTTTCTTCCACGTGTACGGCAGATTCAGAAGAGCGATGCAGCTTCTCCCTGGAATATCGCCGTCTTTCGTGCACAATAGCCAAATTTTAGAGTTCCATCAAGCTAATCTTATACGATTGTAGACACAAAATCAATTCCAAAAAGAAACCGCTCGAATCCAAAGATTCAAGCGGTCAAAACACAGACGTCCTGCTCCATCCTGACGATCGTATTTTTGTCCACCGCAGGCCAAGACGAGGGGCAGAGACGCTTTGGTCATTGGCGGAATTCCTCCCCCTGTGTACCTACTCAACTCTCATCATACGATATCCGACCCCAATGTGCGTCTGAATATACTGCGGTGAGCCAGGCTCTTTTTCCAGCTTCTTACGCAAAGTCGCCATGAACACGCGAAGAGAGGCCACATCATTTTCCCAGCTCCGGCCCCAGATCTGTTGTGTAATGAATGTGTGTGTCAGTACTTTCCCCACATTTTTGCACAGCAAGCACAGCAACTTATACTCGCTGGGGGTCAAGTGGAGCTCCTGCCCATCCAAAAATGCACATCCAGCCGCATAGTCCACTTTCAGCTTCCCATTTGTAAATACCGCTTCCGTATTTGCCGAGCCAACCTGAAGCGCCGTTAACCGTCTCTGTGTCACGCGAAGCCGTGCCAGCAATTCTTCCACAGAAAAAGGCTTTGTCAAGTAATCATCTGCACCGGCATCCAGCGCATCAATCTTATCGGTATCTTCACTCCGGGCGCTGATTACAATGATGGGTAAATTCGACCAGGAGCGGACTTTGTGAATAACCTCCACCCCGTCCATATCCGGCAATCCAAGATCCAACAAAATGATATCCGGATTATGAGAGGATGCTTCCAAAACAGCAGATTCTCCGTTTGCCGCCGTAAGGAATCGGTAATCATGGGCTTTTAACGTCGTAGTAATCAGGTTACGAACCGGTCTATCGTCCTCAACCACTAAAATCAACGGTTTATTCATGCAGCTCTACCTCCCCGGCTGGTACAGAAAATGTAAAGATGGCACCATGGGGCAATTGATCCGTGACGGTAATTTCTCCTCCATGTGCGTTGACGATGGATTTGCACAGTGCTAAGCCCAGCCCCATGCTGCGGCGGCTGTCGGCGATCTGATTGGACGCACTGTAAAACATATCAAAAATATAGGGCTTGGCCTGATCCGGAACCCCCGGGCCGTTGTCGGACACGGAAACGTAAACAAAGTTTCCTTGTTTCCGCCACCCAATGTGGATTTCAGAACCTGGCGGTGTATACTTGATGGCATTATCCACAATATTAATTATGACCTGAATGATCAGCTTCGCATCTACCTGTACCAAGAGATATTCTTCGCTGTTCTGCACATTCAAATGGTACTCCACGCTTTTCCGGTTAATATGTCGAAGCGCTTCCGAAACAATCTCATCCATCAGTTCTGTTGATATACGCAGGTTCATCCGCCCATCTTCCAAGCGGCTGACCGATAACAGATTTTCTACCAGATTGATAAGCCACATGGCATCATCATAAATATCGGTATACATCTGTTCCTTTGTCTTCTCATCAAACAAATTTCCGTTGGAGAGCAGATTGTTGGCGTTTCCTGAAATGGAAGTAAGCGGTGTACGCAGATCATGGGAAATCGAACGCAGCAGATTGGCGCGAAGCTGTTCATTTTTCGCCAATGCGGCTGCCGCTTCTTTTTCCTCCAGGTTCTTCTGATTTTCAAGGGCAAGTGCACATTCACCCAATACAGAGAACAGGATGCTTGTCTCAAAGGAATCCAGCGGCTTATCCAATGCGGCAATCCCTACAACTCCATATACCTGCTTACCTGTGCGGACCGATAGATAGGTGCAGCAAGCGTCGGAAAGTGTGTCCGTTCCCGCTCCTGCCCGCTTATTATTCGTCAGGACCCACCTTGCTACGTTTTGCTCCTTCTGCGTCGTGTAGCTGTCGGTGGACTTGGCTTCATCCAATAGGAATACTTCCGGGGCCATCAATTTTTCTTGTTCGACGCGGTATGCAACGATGTCCCGCTGAAAGATCTTCAACAGCTGCCTTGCTGTAACCGAAATAATTTCTTCCTGATTTCGCGCCTTTTGGAGGCGCTGGTCGGTTTCAAAAAGAAGTTTTGTCCGCCATGCCACTTGGGCGGAACGCTTGGCATGAGATTTCAGCCTCGATGCCAACGAGCCGGTAATCAGGGAAGCAAGGAACATGATCAGAAATGTAACTGGATATGCGCTGTCATACGCGTGCAGAGAAAACCGCGGTTCCGTAAAAAAGAAATTAAATGCCAGCACACTGACAATCGAGGCAATAAAACTGCAAATGGAACTTTTCGTGGACACCGAAACCAACATAACCCCTAAAATATACAGGGTAATAATGTTGGCATCCGTGAAGCCCCAGTTGTAAAATAAAAATCCGATTAGTGTACTTAGGATAAGAATCGACAAACTTTTCAAGAGATCCATCACAGACACGGCCTGCATGTGCATGAATTCCCAATGTCTGGCAGCGAAATGTTTGTTTAATCCATTATCCGGAATGATATGAATATCCAGCTCAGGGGTAAGCTCTATCAAGCGTTCTGTCAAGGATGCCTTTCCCAGCCATGGACGGGGCATTCCACTGCGGCCCAGCACAATCTTTGTCACGCCAGACAGCCGTGAAAATTCAGCAATCTGATATGCCACATCGTCTCCATAAACAGTCTCAACCGACGCTCCCAGCTGCTGTGCCAGATGAACATTGGCCTGAAGCCGCTCTTTATCCGCCTGAGTGATCCATTGGAACTCTTTCGTTTCCACAAATAACGCCGTGAAGCCACATCGAAAAGCCCCCGCCATTCGAGCGGCTGTACGTATAATCTTCTCATTCGAGGGGGCGGAAGACAGGCACACCAGAATGTGTTCATGGGCTCGGTACCCTGTTTGGCTGTGATTGGCCTGGGTGTACAAAGCCGCCCGATCCGCACAGCGGCGCAACCCAATTTCCCGAAGCGCACTTAATTGGGATAACGAGCAGTGGGAAAGCAACTCTCCCCTTTTTTGTTGCAGCAGCCGCTGCTGCAGCCGTTCTGGCTCAACATCAATAAACTCCACCTGGGTCGCCCGGTCAAACACATGATCCGGAATACGGTCCAGGATAGGCTTGTTCAGAATCGAGAACACAGGATCCTGAATGCTTTCAATATGCAGGATATCCAGCGTTGTGTATACATCCACACCCGCTTTCAGTAACTCCTCAATATCCTGATACCGTTTCCTGTGGCGGGAATTGTCCGCATTTCTGTGGGAGATCTCATCAATCAAAATAAGCTGCGGACGCCTTTTCAAACCGGCATCCAGATTCATGTCATCGACTGACTGCCCATTTGACTGCGCCGCTTTACAGGGCACGCTCTCGAAAATAGCGGCTAATTCTTTGGTGTCAGGCCACTGCTCTGAGGGATTCAAGCCAATCACCACATCCACTCCAGCTGTCTTGGCCTTTTCCGCCGCCTTCAGCATAGCGTAGCTTTTTCCGGCGCCAGAAAAATAGCTCGCAAAGATCGTAAGCTTTCCTTGTTTTTTTACCGGATCTCCCATTTGTTTATCGACAGCCATTGCAGTTCCCTCCTCCCCGCGGAATTATTATAGCACAATGCTATGCTCCCTGTCCGCAAAGCTTCTCCACGAATTCCAGAATAAACGGCCGGCGGTCTTGATGGTTCCAGGCAACAAATTGACTTTGCAATACCGGTTGAATCGGCCTTATTTCCATCCCATCCCCATTAATAAATGGCTGCGCTCGAAGCATTACCTCCCTTTGCCAGACGGCTTTGTTCCTTGCTGCTTTGGAGTACAGGATTACGATATCCACATTCCCCGCTCCCAGGGCATGCAGCAGTTCCGGTTCCTCACCCACGGAAAGAGTACAATGCAAATTCGGGTGTTCCTTCTTCATGTCTTTTAACACGATGGCTCCCACCTGCATCGCGCAAAGGTTTGCAGCCGCAATGTTCAATTCCCCTTGTTCCTCCTGCTGATCATAATCTCCATCTACCCGAATCTGCTTCAGAAAGTCCTCCAGTTTGGAAATGGCATAGTAGCCAAATGCCGCAAATGCCAAAAATCCTCCAATCAAAACGAATCCATCTGCAAATGCTTTCATGGATGCCACTTCCTCTCCCCATACGGGCAGCTGTTATATGTGAAAACATTTGTGAATATCACGCTGTGTTCCCAAAACCAAAATGGTGCTATGCTCAGGCAAATATGTATCGGGTTTAATCACCGTCATAGCAAACTTTCCGTCCTGCTTTATCGCCAAAATGTTGACATTGTAGCGTTTTCTTACGTCCAGTTGGCCTATCGTCTTTCCCACCCAGTGGCTTGGAACTTCAATTTCAAAGATGGCATGGTCATCGCCCAGAGCGATATAATCGTAAATGTGGTCGGAACTATAACGAATCGCCGTCCAGATGGCCATCTGCTTTTCCGGGTACACAACTTCATCGGCCCCATTTCGCAGCAAAAATTTAGCCTGTACATCTCGCTCTGCTCTTGCAATCACTTTCTTCGCGCCTAACTCTTTTAAGAGGCAAGCTGTTTCCAAGGAACTTTGAAAGTTGTCTCCAATCGTCACAATACACAAGTCAAAATTTCTGACCCCTATGGCAGTAAGAAACTCCTCACTGGTACTGTCTCCAATCTGGGCATTGGTGACGAAGGGAAGAATTGCGTTGACTCTGTCTTCATCCTTGTCTACCACCATGACCTGATGGTTCAATTCATTCAATTTCATAGCAATGTGGCGTCCAAAGCGGCCTAATCCAATCAATAAAATCGTTTTCATAACTCCTCCATTACACCGTTACCCTACGGTGATTCGTTCCTGTGGAAGTCTGGTGCTGTTGCCTTGTACATGCGACAGGGCTGCAAAAATCAGCGTCAGGCCTCCCACGCGTCCAAAAAACATCAGTGCGATCAGAAGCAGATGGGAAATGCAGCTGAGCTGTGGGGTAATGCCCAGGGATAGTCCCACAGTACCAATTGCCGATGCCGTCTCAAACAGACAGGTTAGAACCGGCAGGTTCTCCACCCTGCTGATAACCAGGCCCGCTGTTAAAAACAGGACCAAGTACATGATCAAAATTGTCGACGCCTGAGCTACGACTTCATTTGATATCCGGCGGTTAAAAAAGCCTGGATGTTCCCTGCGTCGGGCCACGGCAAGAGCGTTGGCCAGCAGGACCGCTAATGTGGTTGTTTTCATACCACCTGCGGTGGAGCCCGGAGAGCCGCCAATTACCATGAGAATAATCATCACAAATTGCCCTGTCTCGCTTAGCATGGTTAAATCCGCTGTGTTAAACCCAGCAGTCCTTGGCGTAACCGCCTGAAAGAAGGATAATAGGACCCGCTCCCCTATTGGTGCTTGAGTGAATTCAAACAGGAAAAAATAGAGGGTGGGAAGCAAAATCAACGTACCCGTCACGGTAAGAATGACTTTGCTCTGCATGCGATACTTATGAAAATGCGGGCCATTTGTCCGGATATCTGCCCAGGTTAAAAAGCCAATACCGCCAATGACGATGAGCAACGCAATCACAATGGCGATGATTGGATTGTCCGCATAATCCGTCAGGGAAGAAAACGGGGCTTTTACCCCCATTAAATCAAAGCCAGCATTACAAAAGGCGGAGATGGAATGAAATAGCGAATACCACACGCCCTTTAAAGGTCCAAACTCACGATAAAACACGGGAAATAACAGCATCGCGCCCAGCAGCTCCACCGCCAAAGCCGTCTTTAGAATAAACCCGGTCAGCCGTACGATCCCTCCCACATTTGGCGCCGCAATTGCTTCCTGCATGGTACTGCGCTGCATCAGTCCTATCCTTCTGCCCGAGAGAATTGCAAATGCACCCGCCACAGTAATTACGCCCAATCCACCAATCTGGATCAACAGAATAATGACAGCCTGCCCGAAATTGGACCAGTATGTGGCGGTATCATGGACCACCAATCCCGTAACACAAACTGCAGATGTTGATGTGAATAGAGCATCTAAAAAGGGGGTACACTGCCCTGTTTTTGTTGACACAGGGAGCATGAGAAGAACACTTCCCATGAAAATCACCAGCAGAAAACCAAATATAATAACCCGAAACGGGGACTTATTGTTTTTATGTAAAAGCTGCCACATAAGCCTCCACCTCTTAATACGCCTTTATCTCCTCTTTATACTTTTATTATCTACATATTGTCTAAAGGGGGTATTAACGTATGAAGGCATATATTAAGGCGGCATTAAGAGGCCGCCTTTGCCCCGAATATCTGTCTGACGGAACATGGTTTAAAATCTCCGGTTCGATTAACGCCATCCGCATACGAGCGCCATTGGCAAAACAGCTACGATCGTACAGGCACACACCGCAACCAACGTAATGATGGGCATGCCTATAAACATCATGCAAAAGCCCCAAACTCTGTCACGGAAAACAAACCGCTCCATCTGCCGCTAATATTTTGATGCCGCTCTCTTCCAATGTTATCCTAATTATATATAATGAAAACCACCTCCAATCAGGTGGTTTCCATTTGTTCTCCTTCTCTTAAAAATCGTCATCCGCCAAGTATCAAACATACTATGCCATAATTATCTTTCGGCAAAATATTGATCAATCTGTTTCCGAGAACGATTTGTATTTGGATTCATCCGTCGGTCTTTTGGTGTTTTAATTATCCTATTGATCTGAGGAAGTATCAGGCATGTATTACAATGGCTCAAATTAATTTGACTAGGGTATGGTAACGCTTAGCCTACGGCCGTGCATCGAAAATTCAGCGGACAGGTGTATCAAAAATTAACACAAAAACAACGAAACAGCCGACGCCAGCAATTCCCTCGTCGTTGCCCCTGTTGGCCGCTGTGCGGTCTCTTTCCAGGTAGAATAGTGTAGCTTCCCCTACAAGGTTTTAAGGTGTTTTTGTCTCTGGCGTGCCATTGATATTGAGAGGCTAACGGATGAGGAAAAAGGCAGGCAGAACAGCTTCCACCACTCCCACACCGCCGGTCTCATGCCCGTCCCTCCTCCCGGTAGATGGCCAGGAAGGCATCCTCCAGGCTGGGCGTTACTGAAACCGCCGCTGCCGGAGGTGTGTCGGACAGCACCCGCGAGCTGCCCCTTGATAACTTTCTCGTTTAGCTGTACAACCTTCTCGAATATGGTCTGCTGTCTCCTTTCGAATGGTGGTGTCGCAACTTCATTCGACCAGAGATCTGCAAACCATGCTTTTTGTCTTTACGAAACTTATTCTACCTGACCGATCATCCAGCGAGGCAGCAGCTTCGGTGTCAGCCGGTACCAGGTGCGGGAAGAATATCTTCCAAAATAAGCTACGGGACTGGCCAGCACGGCCAGTCCCGTATTCTTTGTTTCGGAAATATAAATTTTGTACTGCTTACAGCGTTTAAAATGCAGGGAAAAACCGTACTCAGGCAATATCTAACTCCAAGTAGGCAATCTCTGCCGGCGTGTCCCAACTGAATGCCTCCGTAATCTCCACTTCGATGGGCGATGTCGTGTCGCTCAATTCAAAAGCTTCCTGTACATCAACTGTTGTTCCGGGACGCACATCCGTAGAGTACATATCGCCATCATAACATGGTATTTGTCCAATAGGCAGGCCTATTCTGTATCATACCATCTGTCAAAGTAGAAATCGTATGATTCAAATGATGTACACTTTCTCAACAAAGAACAAAACGATGTCCATTTCCCCAAGTTTTAGAGTAAACGCACCTATTATCTGCCTCAACACCTTCTCCAACGAAGGCCAGAAGGTCTATGCGGCCGCACACGTTACTGGTTGTCCACCGTTTACTTTGGTGTCCATTCGTAATCTGGACGGGAGCCACGACACGGTGCCCTGGGACAGCCCGCCTATCATCAAAATTCCCGAGCCCTGCACCGGTGGTGCGGACGACTTTCTGCGGCTTCTGATCGAGGCGATCATCCCAACGGCAGAGAAAGAGATTACCGGAACTCCTCGCTGGCGCGGGATTGCCGGATACTCTCTGTCCGGATTATTTGCTTTGTACACCATCTACCAACCGGATCTGTTTTCCCGTGTAGGGAACATGTCCAGCTCTCTCTGGTTTCCCGGAATGAAAGAGTATATCTTTTCTCACGGGCCAAAGCGTCGGCCGGACTGCGTCTACTTTCCCTGGGTGACAAAGAGAGCAAAACGCAAAACCCGGTTCTGCGAAGTGTTCGACAGAACACAGAGGAGATTCATGCCATCTATCAAGGGAATGGCATCGACACAGTGTTCCAGCTGAATTCAGGCAATCACTACAACCAGACTGTAGAACTTACAGTTACCGGCCTTTGCTGGCTCCTAAGCTGGTAATGTAAGTCCCACTCCAGCCAAACTGTATTCTTTGTATATTGCTTGTGAAAAAAAGATATGCCTACGGGCTCAGTTCCATTTGCAGGTACACCATGTCCACCAGCTGCACCCCGCACTCGTAGATGGGGTGGTCGTAGTGGTCGGTGAAAAAGTTTTTAACCAGATGGTGTCTGTGAAAACCGCAGGATTCATAAAACGGAATGGTAGAGGGGCTGTCCCCGGTGCCCACTTGTATCGTTACACACCGGCCCGCGTATGTCCGGATGAGAAACTCTACCAGGGCCTTTCCATAGCCCCTGCCCTGGAAATCAGGCTCCACGGCGATGTTCTTCAGCTCCAGAATGCCGTTCCCTTCGTCGGTTACCACGCATTCGGCTTTGACGCCGTCGTCCTCCAGCACATACATGGTCCCACGCTCTAAATAGCGATCCACCATGTCCTCTTGCTCGTCGGCCAGCAATAGCAAATTTAGGTATCTCTTTTGATCGGTCTCTACTTTTTTGATTTCCATAGGCACACCTTATTTTTTCAAAAGCCGCTTCAGCGCGGCGGCGTCCAGCAGATTTACCGTCACGAACTTCCCCCGATAGAATACCGCCCAGTTATTGAAGACACAGGGCAAGGCCTTGGTCTTCTCCAGGGTGTCCACCAAAACGAGGGTGTATGGTGTCTCCAGTTCTTCGCAGGTTTTGCGCACCAACTCCACACTTTGGTAGATGTAGGGACACTGGGGACTATAATAGACGGTCAGTTCCTGAGGTTCAATCGCCTGCCGTTTGGCGTTCTTCCCGAAGCGGGGCTTCGTCCCGTCAAAGGAGAGGGCCAGCAGCCGATAGCCGTCCGAGGTGGTATCTACCGTTTCAAATCCATACTTTTCTGCGAAGGTCTGGTCTGAGAGCCAGGCTTTTTGCTTTTCCGCTCCCAGCATACACACGCCGGACTTTCCCTTGGCCCTGGCGTCAGCCAGGCAGTCCTCCATCAGCTGTCTGCCGTAGCCCTTGCCCTTGAACTCCCCGCTGACCCACAGGCAGTAGATATAGAGGTAGTTATCCCCATCCACCGGCACCCAGGCAGTCTCCAGCGGAGCATACTCGATGAACACCACGCCCTTGG
>CALXDY010000104.1 GCA_944387225.1 uncultured Oscillospiraceae bacterium
GCTCTCTTCCTCGGGAAATTCCACGACCTTGTCCGGATCGGGTTCTTCCCCTTCAATCCCATCTTCAGTCTCGCCCTCGTCCTCAGCCTCGCTCTCGCATTCCGGTGCAGGCTCCGGAGCAGGCTGGTCGTCCTGGTCCGCCGTCTCCTCCTGGGCAGGAAAGACAACCACGTTATCCTCCTGGATGATCCCCCTTCCTCCCCGGCGTCCGGATCGGCCGGAGCCATATTCCGCCAGAATCTCGTCCAGGGTATAGTCTCCGCCGTCCGGGGGCTGTGGCTGCCCAGTGCGTCCTTTGTTTTTCTTGTCCTTATCTTGGTGGCCCATAATGATGATTCCTCTATGGTGGTTTGGGTTAAACTGAATTGCCGGAGGTTATTCCCCCATACGCTGGCGCACCGCCTCATACAGCAAAACCGCAGCGGCAGCAGAGGCGTTCAGGGAATTGATCTTTCCAAACATGGGAATGGAGACGGTAAAATCGCAGTTTTCCGTCACCAGACGGCCCATGCCCTCTCCCTCGCTGCCGATGACGATGGCGGCGGGGCCCTTCAGGTCGGCCTGATACAGTGTGGTGGTACCCTGAGCGGCGGTACCGAACACCCACACGCCCTCCTCCTTCAGCTCCTTCAGCAGAGTGGGGATATTGGGCACCCGGGCCACAGGCACATGGGCCACGGCGCCGGCGGAGGTTTTGGCCACCACGGCGGTCAGCCCGGCAGAGCGCCGCTTGGGGATAATCACCCCGTGGGCTCCGGCGGCGTCGGCGGTGCGGATCACCGCCCCCAGATTGTGGGGGTCACTGAGCTCGTCACAGACCACGATAAGGGGGTTCTCCCCCTTCTCCCGGGCGATGTTCAGAATGTCATCCACCGACACATAAGCCCGGGCAGCGGCCAGGGCGATCACGCCCTGGTGGGAATGCGTGCGGCTCATGCCGTCCAGCTTCCGCCGGTCGGCGTCCACCACCACGATCCCCTTCTCCCGGGCAGTGGAGGCGATGTGGCCCAGGGTAGCGTCCGTCTCGCCCTTGGCCACAAAAATCTTGTCAATGGTCACGCCGGCCCGCAGCGCCTCAATTACCGCGTTGCGGCCCTCGATAACCCCGTCATTCTCCGTCTCCACAGGGGCGGAGCGGCGGACAGGGGGACGTTTATTCATGGAAACCCCTCCCAAAACATACATCATATTCCGGGCCGCAGAACAGCCCGGCCGCCGGAACAGGCGCTGGAACTTGAACAGCCCGTCCCTTTCCGGCCAAAGTGAGAAAAACGGCGTTGATTTCGGATACAACCGCCGTTCTTCGGCTATTATAATGCGTACTGAACAAAGCCGTAAGCCTTGAAAGCCAAGGCTTTCAAGGCCAAATGGTTTTGTTCATGTGCAAGGTTTTTGGATCATTTTCTCCAAAAACCTTGCGCCTTCCGCTGGTGCGTTTCCACGCGCCAGCGGAAATACGCATTGTAACAATGGCTGAATTCCATAAATGCGGCTCCTTTGAGCCGTTTTTATGGAATTACGCGGCTGCCGCCGCGGGAATAAACCGATGTTCGGTTTATTCAGCAGACATTATTATAGCACAGTTCCCACCGGGACGGAAGGGGCAAATTCCTCCCATCCCCGTTCCTGCCTTTCACAGAAAGTTTACACCCCGATTTCTTGTCTTTCCTGGCAAATTGTGTTATAGTAATCAACACTTGGGGCCCAGGTGGAAAAACGGCCCCAAAATATACGCAACCCCATGGACGGAGGGATTCCTCATTGAAGCATGATAAACTGCCCGATAAGGGCAATCGCAACAAGAAAAACGCGTTCGGTCTGATCAGCGTCATTCTGTGGGCCCTGTTTTTGACGGTTTTGTTCCGCTCCTGCTGGTCCTCTTATGAGAACGCCGGCACGGTAGTCGTCCCCTACACCACCTTCTGCCAGTGGGTGGAAGAGGACAAGATTGCCACAGTGGACATGCAGAGCAGTCAGTACGTCTTCACCCTGAAAGAGGGTGTGACGGTGGAACTGCCTGAGGACAGTCAGAACCAGAGCAGCACCCAGGATCTGCTCAACGCCCTGGTGCCCCAACCCCAGGAGCCCGTAGAGGTGAAGTATATCACCGTACCTCTGGCGGGCGTGCAGGACGACAGCCTGCTCCAGCTGCTGAAGGATCACGGCGTGGAGGCCAGCACCCAGCCGGTGGACAGCTCCACCTATCTGCTGAACCTGTTCCTGGCCTATGTGATGCCTATCCTGGTCATGGTCGGCCTGTTCCTGTTCCTCTTCCGCGGCGTAGGCGGCAAGGGCGGCATGGGCGGCCTGGGCGGCGTGGGCAAGGCCAACGCCAAGGTCTATGTGGAGAAAAAGACGGGCGTCACCTTCCGGGACGTGGCTGGCCAGGACGAGGCCAAGGAGTCCCTCCAGGAGATCATCGACATCCTCCACAATCCTCAGAAATATACAGAAATCGGCGCCAAACTGCCCAAGGGCGCTCTGCTGGTCGGCCCTCCGGGCACCGGCAAGACGCTGCTGGCCAAGGCCATCGCCGGCGAGGCGGGCGTTCCCTTCTTCTCCATCAGCGGCTCCGACTTTGTGGAGATGTTTGTGGGCGTGGGCGCCAGCCGTGTCCGCGACCTGTTCAAGGAAGCCTCCAAGATGGCCCCCTGTATCATCTTCATCGATGAGATCGACACCATCGGCAAATCCCGTGACAACCGCATGGGCGGCAACGATGAGCGGGAGCAGACGCTGAACCAGCTGCTGGCCGAGCTGGACGGTTTCGATCCGGGCAAGGGTATCATTGTTCTGGGCGCCACCAACCGGCCCGAGGTGCTGGACAAGGCGTTGCTGCGGCCCGGCCGCTTCGACCGTCGGATCACCATTGACCGGCCCAATCTGGCCGGCCGTCTGGCCACCCTCCAGGTGCACACTCGGAAGATCAAGCTGTCTGAGGACGTCAACCTGAAAAAGATCGCCCTGGCCACCGCCGGATGCGTAGGCGCCGACCTGGCCAACCTGGTTAACGAGGCCGCCCTCCGGGCCGTGCGTCACGGCCGCAAGCTGGTCACCCAGGAGGATCTGCTGGCCTCCTTCGAGTTTGTCATCGCCGGCAGCGAGAAGAAAAATTCCGTCCTTACGGAGTTTGAAAAGAAGCTGGTGGCCTACCACGAGGTGGGACACGCCATGGTGGCCTACAAGCAGAAAAACGCCGAGCCGGTACAGAAGATCACCATCGTCCCCCATACCGAGGGCTCCCTGGGCTACACCCTGCTCATGCCCGAGGAGGACAAGACCAATCTCCGTACCAAGGAAGAGCTGATGGCCAAGATCACCGTCTCCATGGGCGGCCGTGCCGCCGAGGAAGTGGTGATGCACACCATGACCAACGGCGCCTCCCAGGACATTCAGGAGGCCACTAACATCGCCCGGAACATGGTTGCCATGTTTGGCATGAGCGATGAGTTCGGCATGATGGCTCTGGGCTCCATCCGCAACCAGTATCTGGACGGCGGCTACGGTCTGGACTGCGCCCAGGAGACTGCAGCCATCATGGACAAGGAAGTCAAAACCATCCTCAGCCAGTGCTATCAGGAGGCCGTAACCCTCATCCAGGACAACCTGGAGGACATCCACAAGGTGGTGGCCTACCTGCTGGAGAAGGAGACCATTACCGGCGGCGAGATGGTAGCGATCCTGGAGGGCCGGGATCCCGCCCTGGTGGAAGACGCCTACGCCTCCACCAATCGGAAGTCCAAGCCCCTTCCCGGAGACATTGAGCCCCCCGCCCGGAACATTCACATGATCAGCGAGGAGATCAAGGCCCCCGCCCTGCCGGAGGAAAACGAAGAGGGTCAGCCTGAGGAGCAGTCTCAGCAGAGCGACGGATCCGGTGCTCCCTCTGAGGAACCCGCACCTGAGCAGCCAGACAACACCCAGGGTCAGGATGAGGCCCCCAAGTCTGACGACCGTCCCCAGGCTTAAACAAACAAAAAGGAATCTGCCAGGGAGCTATCCCGGCAGGTTCCTTTTTTATGGGATTTGGTTGCAATTTTTCCGGGTAACCAGTACAATGGAGACAGAATTCATCCTGTCCGGCCACTTTGTCCGGGCGCGGCAGAGGAGGGTGCAGATATGGCAAACATCATCGCGGTGATTTGGGACTTTGACAAGACACTGGTTAACGGGTACATGCAGGATCCCATTTTCAAAAAGTACCACGTGGATCCCGACGCCTTTTGGCGTGAGGTGGATGAACTCCCCAAAAAGTATCTGCGGGAGCAGCATGTCCGCACCAACCGGGACACCATATACTTAAACCACTTCATTAACTGTGCCCGCCCCGGCGGCATCTTCGAGGGACTGAACAACCAGATGCTGCGGGACTTCGGCTCGGAGCTGACCTTTTATCCCGGCGTGCCCGATATCTTCGTGAAAACCAAGGAGATGATTGCCGACAATCCCCGGTATCAGGACTACGGCATCAAGGTGGAGCACTACATCGTCAGCACCGGCTTTACCGAGATCATCCGGGGCAGCGCGGTCATGGCCCACGTGGACGGGGTATGGGGCTGCGAACTGATCGAGCACGAAGTGGACGGGAAGCCGGTGATCGGGGAGATCGGCTACACCATCGACAACACCACTAAGACCCGGGCCATTTTTGAGATCAACAAGGGCGTACCCAAAAATCCCGAGATCGACGTCAACTCCAAAATGCCCAAGGAGATGCGCCGGGTACAGTTTGAAAATATGATCTATATCGCCGACGGACCCAGCGACATCCCCGCCTTTTCCTTGATCAACAAAAAGGGAGGCGCCACCTTCGCCATCTACCCCCAGGGCGATCTGCGGGCCTTCCAGCAGGTGGAGCAGATGCGCCGGGACAACCGGATCCAGATGTATGCCGAGGCGGACTATTCCGAAGGCACCACCGCCTATATGTGGATCTGCAACCGGATCCATCAGTACGCTGAGCAGATGTGCCAGGCGGAGAAAAGCAAATTGACCATGTCCATCTCCTCCGTGCCCAGACACATTTAAAGAAATCACAAAGCAGATGGCAGCGCTCCACAGGCGCTGCCATCTGCTTTATTTCATCCCCTCCCGCAACCAGAAGGCACCTTTCTAAAGGCCTTGACAAAATACAACACGCGGGATAATATGAAGTTACCTTCACATGAAGCAAGCTTCATGTTTGTAGGAGGAATGTTATGAAAACACGGGTCAAGGAATTACGGACCGCGGCCAAAATGACCCAGCAGCAGCTGGCCGACCTGGTTTATGTTTCGTCCAGAACCATTATTTCCATTGAAAAGGAACAATACAGCCCCTCTTTGATGCTGGCCTATCGGATGGCGCTGGTATTCAACGTCACCGTAGAGGAGCTGTGCTGTTTGAAGGAGAATAAAGAACAAGAGGATCGGCAGTATGAGGATTTACAATAGAAAGGTTGCTTCATCGATGTTCTTGTTGTCCACGATTGCGAAAAACATGAATAGGAGAATGTGCTATGAAACCGTCTTCCCGATACACGCCGTGCAAGGACGGGCGGGATCAGCAAATCGACACCCATTCCAAAAGCGCGGCCCTGGAACTTGTCATCGCCGCTACACAAGTCCTGACCGTTATGTGCCTGATCAAGGGAAATCCGGCATGGAAGGGCAGCCTTGCCCTTCTGTTCATCGGGTGCGCGTCCGGATTGTTATATAAATACAGTCAGTATAAGGAAAAGCCCTATCTCCAGGTTGGAATCGTCCTTGGACTGGTAGGGGTTGCTCTGTTTGTCTGGTTTGGCGTGACCGGCTGACACTCCTCCATCTATACGCGGCACAAGGCAGGAAACCTATGGTTTCCTGCCTTGTCTTTCTCTGTTCCAGCCGTTATGGCTCCGGTTCTGCCCCGGGAGAATCCAGTCTGCGGACCAGCACCCAGCGGATGCGCCGGTCCTCCACCTGCTCCACCCGCAGCTCCAGCCCGTGTTCCACCACCACCGGATGGCTGCCGTCCTGGGGAATGGTTCTAAGGCGGCTGAGCACCATTCCGCCCACGGTATCGTATTCCGTTTCCTCCGGCAGGGACAGCTCCAGCGCTTCGGCCAGCTCCTCCACCGTCAGGCTGCCGGCCACCCGCCACAGGTTCTCCTCCAGCCGTTCCAGCTCCTGGGGCTCCGCCGGGTCAAACTCATCATAGATGCTGCCCACGATTTCCTCCAGCAGATCCTCCA
>CALXDY010000105.1 GCA_944387225.1 uncultured Oscillospiraceae bacterium
AACGGGACCGCCAGCGTACCGGCGGTCCCGTGTCTTTTCAGCCAAGGATTTTCATTTGTAGTAAAATTGTTGTAACTGTAGTAAACCTGATTCCTCACAAACCCAGGTTTCATGCGGGTTTGCGGGCCGTCCGTCAGTCCAAAGGCTTCATCGTGGGGAACAGGATGACCTCCCGGATGGAGTCGGAGTTGGTCAGCAGCATGACGCAGCGGTCGATGCCGATGCCCAGGCCGCCCGTGGGGGGCATGCCGTACTCCAGAGCGGTGAGGAAATCCTCGTCCATCATGCCGGCCTCGTCGTCGCCCTTGTCCCGCAGCTCCACCTGCTTCTGGAAGCGGCGGCGCTGGTCGATGGGGTCGTTGAGCTCGGAGAAGGCGTTGCCCATCTCGCTGTGGCAGATGAACAGCTCAAACCGTTCGGTGAGCCGGGGATCGCTGGGAGAACGCTTGGCCAGGGGGGACACGTCCACGGGGTGCATGGTGATGAAGGTGGGCTGGATCAGCTTCTCCTCCACCTTCTGGTCGAAGCACTCGTACAGGGCGTTGCCCCAGGTCTTGTCGGCCGTCTCAGGCAGCTCCACACCGATGGACTTGGCGGCAGCCACGGCCTCCTCGTCGCTGGTGATGGCCATGAAGTCGATGCCGCAGTACTTCTTCACCGCCTCATGCATGGGCATGCGAGGCCAGCCGGGGGTCAGGTCGATGTCCTCGCCCTGCCACTGAACCTGATAAGTGCCCAGGATCTCCTTGGCAGCGGAGGACAGCAGCTCCTCAAACAGGTCCATCATGTCGTTGAAGTCGGCGTAGGCCTCGTACAGCTCCACGGTGGTGAACTCCGGGTTGTGCTTGGGGTCCATGCCCTCGCTGCGGAAGATACGGCCGATCTCATACACCCGGTCCATGCCGCCCACGATCAGCCGCTTCAGCGGCAGCTCGGTGGCGATCCGCATATACATGTCGATATCCAGGGAGTTGTGGTGGGTGATGAAGGGCCGGGCGGTGGCGCCGCCGGAGATGGTGTTGAGCACGGGGGTCTCCACTTCCATGAAGCCCCGGTTGTCCATGAAGTTGCGGACATGCTTGATGAACTGGGAACGGATGATGAAGTTGCGCTTCACCTCCGGATTGACGATCAGATCCACATACCGCTGGCGGTAGCGCAGCTCGGTGTTGGTCAGGCCGTGGAACTTCTCCGGCAGGGGCAGCAGAGACTTGGACAGCAGGGTCACGTGCTCCGCCCGGACGGACATCTCGCCCCGCTGGGTGCGGAAGACCTCGCCCTGGACGCCCACGATGTCGCCGATGTCGTACTTCTTGAAGCGGTTGTACTCCTCCTCATCCATGTCGTCCTTCCGGGCGTACAGCTGGATGCGGCCGGACTTGTCCTGCAAATCGCAGAAGGACACCTTGCCCATGCCACGCTTGGACATGAGCCGCCCGGCCAGGGAGACCTTCTTGCCCTCCAGGGCGTCGAAGTTGGCCTTGATATTGGCGCTGTCGTTGTCCACCTCATACTTGGTGATCTGGAAGGGATCGTTGCCCCCCTGCTGGAGCTCCGTCAGCTTGTCCCGGCGGATCTGCAGCAGCTGGGACAGGTTCTGCTCCTGGGGAGCGGCGTTATTTTTCTGTTCGGCCATGTGTGACCACTCCTATTCTGTCTGGATAAAGGGCTTACTCCACCTTCAGCAGCTTGTACTCCACGCTGCCGGAGGGGGCGTCCACCACCACGTCGTCGCCGGGATTCTTGCCCAGCAGAGCCTTGCCGAAGGGGGAGTCCTCGGAAATGACGCCGTTCATGGGATCGGCCTCCTGAGAGCCCACAATGCGGTAGACCTCCGTCTCGTTGAACTCCTTGTCCAGCACGGTGACGGTGGAGCCGATGCGGACGTACTGGGCGCCGTCGTCGGCGTTCTCCTCGATGACCACGCAGTTTTCCAGAATGCCCTGCACCTCGGCCATGCGGGAGTACAGCTTGCCCTGCTCCGTCTTGGCCTCGTCATACTCGCTGTTCTCGCTCAGGTCGCCGAAAGAGCGGGCCTCCTTGATCAGCTCGGCCACTTCCTTCTCACGGACGGTCTTCAGATAGGTCAGCTCGTCCTGCAGCTCCTTCAGACGCTCGGGCGTCAGCTTATATTCTTTCGCCATGATACCTCGCACACCTTTCCAACCTTCATCCCGGGGTGTGACCCGGGTGTAATATTCTTTCCACCCTGCGCCAGGGCGCAAGGATGCAGTCTGATTTATTATAGTGACTTTTCCCCCGGCTGTCAAGTGAATTCCAGCTCGCCGTCGCCGATGCGGCCCGCCTCCCACAGTGCGGCCAGCAGGGGCAGATTGTCCTCCTCCACCCGTCCCGGCAGGCGGATGGACACCCCCAGCGTCCCCTCCGCCCCCCGCCACAGGGATACCGTCCTGCCCCAGTCCCGGCGGCAGTCGGGATGGTAGCACAAGGCCGCCTGAGCCTGGGGACCATCGGGCGCCACCGGCATGCCGAACTCCCGGCGCAGCTGCCCCGCCAGCTCCGTCCCACCCCGGGGAATGTCCAGCACCACCTGACGTACCAGGGGGCACAGCTCCCGGGCCGCCCCCTCCACCGCCGGGGAGGCGGCGGGGCTGCGCAGGGCCACCGTCCCGTCCCCGGGCGGCACGCCCTCCTGCTTCAGAACTGCCAGAGCCAGGCGGGGCGCGGCCCTCCACAGGAAGGGAATCACGTCCACCGGACGCAGGCCCCACCCGGCCAGATAGTCCCACCGGTCGAAGCCCGCCGGAGCCAGCACCCGGCTCACCCCCAGGCGGGCCAGGCTTCTGGCGCCCCGGCGCAGCGCCAGCCGGCCCCTCAGCCCTTCCGGCTCCATCTCCGTCCGCAGTACCCGCAGCCCGGCCAGCTCCGCCCGTTCCACCCGGCCCCGGCGGCCGGGGCACAACACAATCTCTCCCAGCATTTCGTTTCCCTCCTCTGTCCCGCCCATTTTACGCAGCTTTTTCCGGGAACATGCACGTTTCTCCGTTCGGAATTACAGCGGCATGCCTTTCGTGCTGGATTGGGAAATCGGTGCCTGTTCCCAGGCGGTGAGGGCGAAACGCAGTTTCGCACAAAATTCTTTGCCTACTTTCTTGTAAGAAAGTAGGTTCCGCCTGCGGGCGGGTTTCTTTTCTCAGCGGGAGAAAAGAAACCAAAAGACCGCCGGGGGTCCGCGGGGAGCAGAAGTCATGGCAAGCCATGACTTATCCCCGCTCTCCCCCCGGTCCCCCACGGGTGGTTGAACCAGCTTGTACCGGGGCTTATCCAAGGACTCTTGAGCAAATTCCCCCGGCGGGGCGGCTCCGCTGCGTTGCCCGGCTCTTCTCCCGCCCGCGCCTCCCAGGCGCTCTTTTTTGATCACCTTTGGCTTGTCCTTCTACAGCAAAGATCCGCCGGGCTGCTTCCTTTATGAATATTTTTGCCATCAAAAGGAAGGAGCACAAGCAGCGCCGGATTGTGCGAACCTGGCGGAGAACGCCGCAAGAATCCTATCTTTCGTGCTGGGGTGGCGCCCCCGTTTCAAGCCCTCAGGCGGAGCAAGGCGAAACGGAGTTTCGCAGAAAGTTCTTTGCCAAGCTTTCTTTCAAGAAAGCGGGGCCGATACATCTGTATCGGCCCCAAGGGTATCTTCTCTTTCGTGCTGGGATTTGGAACCCACTCCAACACCTCCGGCGGAGCGAGGCGAAACGAAGTTTCGCAGGAAGTTCTTTGCCAAGCTTTCTTTCAAGAAAGCGGGTTAGTTGAGGCGTACGCCGCCGGCGTACAGAGCAACCTTGAAGCAGTTGATGGGATCCTGCCGGACGTTGTTGACCCGCACCTCCAGGTGGAGATGGTTGCCGGTGGAGGAGCCGGTGGTACCCACCAGGCCCAAGGTCTCGCCCTGAGCCACCGTCTGGCCCTTGACCGCGATGCGCTTGCTCATGTGGGCGTACAGGGTGGAAGAGCCGTCGCTGTGGCTAACCACCACGTAGTTGCCGTAGGAGCTGTTGTAGGTAGAAGTCGTCACCACGCCGCTCTTGGCGCAGAGGATGGACACGCCGGCGGGGGCGGGGATGTCGATGCCCGTATGGTTGTTGGGCAGGCCGGTGATGGGATGGATTCGTCCGCCGTAGAGGGAGGACAGATTGTAATACCCGGGCAGGGGCCACAGGAAGTCATTCTCGGTGACCACACCGGCGATCTGATTGGCCAGCTCCCGCTCGGCGGCGGCAATCTCGCTGTCGGCGGCGTCGGCGGCGGCTTTCAGCTGAGCCTCAGCGGCCTCCAGCTGATCCTCCTGACTGTTGATCTGGGTAATCAGGGCGTCCACCTGGGCACGCTGGGTCTTCAGCTTGTCCTGGGCGGCCACCTGTTCCTCCTTGGCAGCCTGCTGCTCCTGGCGGGCAGTCTCCAGCTCAGCCTTGTCCTGCTCGATCTGCTCCCGCAGGGCGATGAGCTGATCCATCACCTGATTGTCATACTCCATGATCTCATTGACAATCATCACATTTTCCAGAAGGTCGGCAAAGTCGGCGGAGCTGAACAGGATGGTCCAGTAGGACACCTCCCCTTCCTCCTCCATGGCCCGCACCCGCTTGCAGAACAGCTCGTACTGAGCCTTCTCCTCCGCCTGGGCCTGGGCCAGCTCCTCCTCCTTCTGGGAAATGAGCTGATTATAATTGTTGATCTGGGCCTGGATATTGTCGATCTCCGCCTGAATGGCGTTGATCTGCTTCTCCAGCAGCACCTTCTGCTCCAGCGCCTTATCCTTGTCGGCCTGAATGGCCTCCAGCTGGGCCTGGATCTCCTTCTGCTGATCCCGGAGATCCTGGGCGTCCTCCTTCATGGCGTCGATTTCCGCCTGGGTAATGGCGGAGGCGGGCATCACCAGGCCGTCCCGGCTCTGGGGAAGTACCAGGGCGCAAATCATCGCCACGGCCGTCAGACGCAGCAGCCACTTCTTCCACTGTTTCATGCCGGCCACCTCACTTTACCGCCAGGGTAGCCACCATGGGCAGCACCAGCAGGGCCACCAGCACCAGGGCCATCACCCGAACCATCATTTTCTGCTTCTCACCATGCTTCATGCTGTATACTCCTTCCCATCAAACCTGCAGGAACCTGCGGATGGCCACAACCGAGCCCACCACACCGATGAGCAGTCCCGCTCCGCAGAACACCGGCAGAAACACCGGCACCAGGGAGCCAAAGGGCAGGATGGCCAGCAGGGACAAACCGTTGGACTGAATCACCGCCTTGGCCACCAGCTCATACACGCCCCACTGGAGCAGGAAGGCGATGATAGCGCCGGCCAGGCCCAGGATCATACCCTGAACGATGAAGGGCCAGCGGATAAAAGCGTTGGTGGCGCCGCACATCTTCATGATGGCGATCTCCTCCCTGCGGTAGAAGAAGGCCAGCTTAATGGTGTTGGCGATGATGAACAGGGACATGACCACCAGGATGCCGATGAGCACCAGAGCGATGCCGGTGGCGATGTTGCGGACCATGACAAAGCCTTGAGCGATGTCGGTGGCGGCGTACACGTCGGCCACGCCGGGAATCTGCTCCACCGCGTCGGCGCTCTCCTTCAGCAGCTCAATATCCTCCACATGGATGCGGAACCGATCCCGAAGCACATCAGGCTCCAGGTCGCTGAGCAACTGATTGTCCCGGCCCTCCCGGAAGTCGTCCAGAGCCTCGGCCCGGGTGACAAAGATGGCCTCGGACACGTTGGGCACGGCCATGATATCGTCCTCCAGAGCCACGGCCTGCTCCTGGGTATAGCTCTCGTCAATGTAGGCCAGGAACTCGTTTTCTGCCTCCAGATCCCCCAGCATGTTGTCCAGATTCACCGCCACCAGGGAAAAGGAGCCCATGATCAGCAGGCAAGCCACGATCATGCACACGGCGGCAAAGGACATAAACCCATGGGTAAAAATGGAGGAAACGCCCTCCCGGCAGTAGTAACCAAAATCAAACTTTTTCGCCATTGTAGTATCCACCTGTCTCGTCGTTGATGATCCGGCCATTTTCGATGGCAATCACCCGCTTGGCAAAGCGGTTGACCAGATTCTTCTCATGGGTGACCACCAGCACGGTGGTGCCCAGCTCATTGATCCGCTCCAGCAGCATCATAATCTCCAGGGAGCGGTTGGGGTCCAGATTGCCGGTGGGCTCGTCGGCGATAATCATATTGGGATTGTTCACCAGGGCCCGGGCGATGGCCACACGTTGCTGCTCGCCGCCGGACAGCTGGCTTGGGTAGCGGTCGGCCTTCTCCTCCAGACCCACCAGGCGCAGCACATAGGGAATGCGCCGTTTCAGCTCCCGGCTGGAGGCGCCGATGGCCCGCATGGCGAAGGACAGGTTTTGATACACCGTTTTCTTTTCAATCAGCCGGAAATCCTGGAACACAATGCCCAGGGTGCGGCGCATCATGGGGATCTGCCTGGGGCTGATGTTGTTCAGGCTGTAGCCGTTGACCATCAGCTTGCCCTGGGTGGGGGCAATCTCCCCGGTAATCAGCTTCATAATGGTGGACTTGCCCGATCCGGAGGGGCCGACCAGGAAGACGAACTCTCCGTCGTCGATGCGCATATTGATCCCCTTCAGGGCCTTGGTCCCATTGTCGTACTCTTTATGTATATCAATAAACCGTATCATCTCTGTGTATCTCACCCGCTTTTTCAGAATACAGCCCGGAAAAGTCCGGTGCTGTCCCGACTATAAGGTTACCTTGCCTCAGCCGGGTTGTCAATGGGAATTTGCGGTTTTATGTCACCTTGTTTCGAAAAAAGTCCCCTCCGCTGGAACAGCACCGGCGGAGGGGTCAAAGGGATCGTTTTACAGGTGGATTCAGGACTCAATTCCCCGGGAAATGAGGTACTTCTTCACCATAAGCGCCACCTTGAAGGTAATGGCGTCGTCGAATTCCCGCAGATCCAGTCCGGTGAGCTTTTTGATCTTCTCCAGGCGGTAGACCAGGGTGTTGCGGTGGACGAAGAGCTTCCGGGCGGTCTCGGAGACGTTGAGGTTGTTCTCAAAGAACTTGTTGATGGTCAGCAGGGTCTCCTGATCCAGGGCGTCAATGGGATTTTTCTTGAAAACCTCCTGGAGGAACATCTGGCACAGAATGGTGGGCAGCTGATAGATCAGCCGGCCGATACCCAGATTTTCATAGTTGATGACCGTCTTTTCCGTGTCAAAGACCTTACCCACCTCGATGGCCACGCCGGCCTCCTTGTAGGCCCGGGCCAGGTCGCGGATATGGTTGACCACGGTGCCGATGCCGATGACCACCTTCACCCCCAGCTCCTGAGTCAGGGCGGTGGAGATCTGCTTGGCAATCTTCTGCAGCTCCTTGGGGTCGGTGCCGTCGTTGAGCTGCTTGATCAGCGCTACGTCGGTCTCATTGACGGAAATCACAAAATCACTCTGCCGGTCGGGGAAGAGGTTCTGGATCACGTCGATGGTAGCCACGTCCGCCGGGCCGATCTGCCGCACCAGGAAGGCGGCTCTGGGCGCTTCGGACAGGAAGTGGAGCTCCTTGGCCTGGGTGTAGATGTCGCCCAGGAGAATATTGTCGGAGATGATGTTCTTGACAAAGGTAGCCTTGTCGTGCTTCTCCTCGTAATAGGTCTTGGCCCCATTGAAGGCCACCACTGCCATGGAGCACAGGGCGGCGGCCTGCTCGTCCTCCCCCTGCACAAAGGCTGCGTAATCAAACTGAGAGCCCCATCCCGCCAGCTGCTTAAAGGTCTTTCCCTCGAAGCAGACCAGGGGGTTGTCACAGGCCCGCACAGCGGCCACCGCACCGGGCCACTGTTCGCCGATGGACGTCAGCTCACTGCAAGCCACCACGACTCCGTCGGAGTCGATGACGCCCACGGTGCGCTCGACGCTGTCTTTCATCTGGAGTACCACTCCCTGGAACATCCTGCTGGACATTTACGGATCCCTCCTATGTTAGTCTGTCTAACCACTGTCTCACATTATAACGGTTTCTCCCCAGGTTTGACAAGGGGGTAAGGCAATTTTTTTGTGAAAAACAACCAAAAAGTTGTATTTTATTTTCTCTCTCTTCGGAGAGACGCTACCTCGTCCGCCGTCAGGGGACGCCACTGGCCGGGAGCAAGGCTCTCGTCCAGGCGTACAGCGCCCATGGACAGCCGCTTGAGGTAGGTTACCGGCTTGCCCCTGGCGGCCAGCATCCGCTTGACCTGGTGGTACTTCCCCTCCCGCAGGGTGACCAGGCAGGCCCTGCCCCCCTCCAGGGGCTCCAGTCCGGCGGGCAGGCAGACCAGGCCGTCGGCCAGGGTCATGCCCCGGGCCAGGGCGGCCGCGTCCGCCCCGTCCACAATCCCGTCCACCCGGGCGTAGTATACCTTATCCACATGCTTTTTGGGGGAAAGCAGGTCGTGGGCCAAAGGCCCGTCGTCGGTGAGCAGCAGCAGGCCCTCCGTGTCCTTGTCCAGCCGGCCCACGGGAAACAACCCCCTGCGTCGGAGATGGTCGGGCAGCAGATCCAGCACCGTGCCCTGCCTCCCGTCCCGGGTGGCAGACAGCAGACCCGCCGGCTTGTGGAGCATCAGATAGACCAGGCCGCCGCAGTCCACAGGCTGTCCGTCCACCAGAATCTCCGCCTGCCGGGGATCCGCCTTGTCCTCCCCACGGCGGGCCGTCTGGCCGTCCACCCGGACCCGACCCTGGCGGATCATGTCCTTGACCTCCTTCCGGGACCAGTGCCCCGTGGAGGCCAGCAGCTTGTCCAGCCGCTCCATCGCCATGCACTTTGCCTCCTTTCTCTCCCCAGATGGGCTATCGCTTCGGCATTATATCAAATTAAATCGTCATTTTCAACACTTTCTTTATCTCTTTTTTGTGCATCCCTTCTATTCCCCTGTCCGGGGGCATAAGGTAGTCCCATCCCGGCAGGGAGAGAGGAGTGAAATACCATGTTCATCGTCACCACAAAACTGCCCCGGCGAAGGCTGGCTTTGGGGACGGCCGCCGCTGCCCTGGTGTGCTGCGCCGCCCTGGCCCTGTTCCCCGCCTCCTCCCCCAGCCAGCGGGAGGACGCCCCCAGTGTGGAGGGGGTCCGCAGCAACGGAGACCGGATCGCCTTCCTCAATGCCTACGGCTGGGAGGTAGAGGAGGAACCGGCGTCGGTGGAGGAGATCCAAATGCCCGACACCCTTGGGGAGGAGTACGGCGACTACCTGGCCCTGCAGCTGTCCCAGGGCTTTGACCTGGAGGCCCAGGCGGGCCGCCGCCTGAAACGGTACAGCTACCGGGTGACCAACTACCCCACGGGGGAGACAGATGTGCTGGCCAACCTGCTGCTCCGGGGCAGCACGGTGGTAGGTGGTGAGGTGCTGTCCCCGGAGATGGACGGCTTTCTCCACGGCCTGACCATGCCCCGGCTGCTCACCTCAGACGGGCAAGCAGCTCCTCCGGCAGACGGGTAAAGGATTCCAGCCACAGATGGCTGGCCCGGCGCACCTCCTCCTCCCTGCCCCGGAAGAGGGGGTCGTCCACCCCTACCACATACACCCCCGCCGCCTTGGCGGCGGCGCAGTAGCCGGGGGTATCCTCAAAGAACACACAGTCCTCCGGGGCGCAGCCCAGGGCCCCGGCCACCGTCCGGTACAGGGCGGGGTCCCCCTTCTCCAGCCCCATCTTCTGGGCGTAAAAGATCCCCTGAAACCGGTCCGTCAGCCCGTGATGCTCCAGGGCCAGGGCGCACAGCGCGGGAATGCAGGAGGTGACCAGGGCCATCCCGTACCCCGCCCGGGCGCACCGCTCCAGCAGCTCCCTGACCCCCGGCTTCAGGGGCAGGGTGCGGCCGTAGGCCTCCCGGCCCATCTCAAGCCAGTCCCCCAGGATCTCCTCCGGCGTCCGGTTCAGGCCGAACCGCTCCCGGGTGTACCGGGCGGCCTGGAGAGGGCTGTGGTGGGTGACGTACTGGGTGTAGTCCTCCGGCACCGGGGAAATCCCCTGCCGCCCCAGATACTCCACATCAATGTCCAGCCAGATCCCGTTGGAATCCAGTAGCGTCCCGTCCAGATCAAACAGCAGCATATGTCCTCCCCATCCGGCGGGCAGCGGCCCTCCCCGGCCCCTCCCCCGGATATTACATAAAGTTTTTCTATGAAACAATAGATTTATTTGTCATTTTCTATGCTTCTTTGTGGTCCAGCACATACTGCCGGAACCGGCTGACCGACGGGGGCAGGAAGGCCCTGGGGTCGTGCACCATAAACAGCTGCCGCTCGCACACCGGGGCGCTGAGCTGCAAAATCCGCACGTCCAGCTTCAGCAGCAGATCCATATAGGGCACCACGGCAATGCCGAAGCCCTGGGCCACCAGACCGGCCACCACCTGGTCCTCCTCCGTCTCATAGGCGATGCGGGGGCTGGCGCCGATAGCGGCAAACATCCCGTCCACCACCGCCCGCATCCCGGAGCTGGGCTCGAAAAAAACCTGGGGATAGGGGACGGTCTCCCGGAGATCCACCGCGTGCCGCCCGGCCAGGGGGTGGTCTCTGGGGGTGATGAGCACCAAGTCCTGGCGCTGCACCGCCGCGGCGGTCACCTCCAGGGTCTCCAGCGGCCGGGAGCAGAAGACCAGATCGAACTGCCGGGCGGACAGGCCGTCCAGCAGCGTCCGGGTGACCCCGGTGTGGAAGGTGAACTGGATATCCAGCCCGGCGTTTTCCCGCAGAAAACCGGCGGCCAGGCGGGGAATGAAGTCAATCCCCATGGTGCGCAGCAGCCCCAGGCGGATCAGCCCCTCCCCCCGAGCGCTGCGGCGGATGGAGGCCACCCCCTCATCCAGGGTGGACAGGGTGTGCTCGGCGCAGGACAAAAACTCCTCCCCAAACCGGGTGAGGGTGGTCTTTCGCCCGTTTTTTTCAAACAGGGGCAGGCCCAGCTCCTTCTCCAGCTGAGTCATGGCGTGGCTCAGGCTGGGCTGGGTGATGCAAAGCTGCTGGGCCGCCTTGGTGTAGTGCTGCACATGGGCCAGGGTGACAAAATACCGCAGGTAGAACAGGTTCATCTCTCCCCGCCTCCTCTCCCTGTCAGTATACACCATTTGATAGACATTTTCTATCATATCATCACAAATATTTATTTGATAATCGGTTTTATCCCTCCTACACTGAAAGAATCGAAAACCGAAACAGAAGGAGTGGAACCGGTGAAGGAAACGACAACAGAAGAGGAGCGCCTGCCGGTGTGGCGGGGGGAGGCGGCACTGCTGGGGGTGGTGATCATCAACAGCCTGGGTGTACTGCTGATGATCCACGCCGGGTCGGGGGTCTCCGCCATCTCCAGCCTGCCCTACGCCATTTCCCTGGTGCTGCCCAGGCTCACCCTGGGCACCTGGACGTACCTGTTCCAGGGGCTGCTGGTGCTCAGCCTGATGGCGCTGCAGCGGCGGTTCATCCCCTCCTACCTGTTCAGCTTTGTGGTGGGCTTCGCCTTCGGCAAGATGCTGGATGTGTACGATCCCTGGGTAACTGCCCTGCCGGTGGATGGACTGTGGCCGGTGGTGTGGTTCGTGCTGGGGTACAGCCTGGTGGTGGTGGGCATCGCCCTGTCCAACCGGTGCGGCCTGCCCATCATCCCCACCGACCTGTTTCCCCGGGAGCTGTCCCAGATCACCGGGATCCCCTATCCCCGGATCAAGATCTCCTTCGACGTGATCTGCCTGTCCCTGACCGCGTGCATGACCGTCCTGTTCCTGGGCCATCTGGAGGGCCTTGGGATCGGCACGGTGGCCGCCGCCCTCACCATGGGCAAGGCGGTGGGTCTGACGGGGGCGTGGCTGGACCGGCGGGTTCGGTTTGTCTCGGTATTAACGGAAAAGAAACGAAAGGCGGCGTCAATATGAAAGATCTGATTCTCTGCGTTACCTACACCACCAAGCCCGGCATGGGGGACGCTTTTGTCCGTGACGTGCTGGAGCAGGGCATTCTGGAGGCCACCCGCCGGGAGGAGGGCTGCCTGGGGTATGAATACTACCGCAGCGTGGACCGGGCCGACGAGGTGCTCCTGTTGGAGCGGTGGACAAGCCGCGCCTGCCAGCAGGCCCATCTGGCCCAGCCCCATATGGCGGCCCTCAAGGCTCTGAAGGAGCGGTACGTGTTGGACACCCGGCTGGAGTCCTTCTGCCCGGAGGAGGAACCGCGTCCCTGAACCCTCAGCCCACAGACAGCGATCCTCCTGGACTCGCTTTGAACGGCGGCGGGAGCGGGAGCACCAAATTGTACTTCCGCTCCCGCCGCTCAGGCGGATGAAAAGGCCCTTCCAGGCCCTTTTCATCCGCCTGAATTTCGTTACTTTTTCGCCCCATTTGGGGCAAAAAAGTCCTCGTTTTCCTCGCCACATCCCTTGTGCTGCAAGGGATGTGGGAAATTTGATTTCATTCGAGGCGGGCTGTTGCCCCCTCGAGCTCCCCCACCCGTTTTTGAACCAACTGCCTCACTTTTGAGGTCCTTCGGCAATCTGGGCGGCGGGAGCGGGAGCACCAAATTGTGCTTCCGCTCCCGCCGCCGTCTTGCGCCTTTTTTCCAAATCTGGTATAATGCCTTTTCGAATCCGCCCCCTGGGGCGTTTTGGGAGATGGAGTATGAAAGCGGAAACCATGACCCGGCTGGCCAAGCCCATGCTGATGTTTGCCGCCCTGATCTGGGGCACTTCCTTTTTTATTATGAAAAACACCCTGGACGCCCTGCCGGTGTTCTGGCTGCTGGCCTGCCGGTTTACCGTGGGCGCGGTGCTGCTGGGGCTGATCTGCCTGCCCAAGTGGAAGCGGTTCAACCTGCAGTACCTGCTGCGGGGGGCCGTGCTGGGTGTGCTGCTGTTCGCCGCCTATGGGGTACAGACCTTCGGCCTGGTGTACACCACCCCCTCCAACAACGCCTTTCTCACCGCCACCTACTGTGTGCTGGTGCCCTTCCTCTACTGGCTGGTGGCCGGCCAGCGCCCCGACGGGTACAACATCGCCGCCGCCCTGCTGTGCATTACCGGTGTGGGGCTGGTCTCTCTCACGGGCAATCTCACCCTCTCCCCCGGCGACGCCCTCACCCTGCTGTGCGCCCTGTTCTACGCCCTGCACATCGTGGCGGTGAACAAGCTGGCCGTCGGCTATGACATCTACCTGCTCACCGCCATCCAGTTTGCCGGTGTGGCCCTGTGCTCCTTTGTGGGGGGGCTTTTGTTCCAGCCCTTCCCGGCCGGGGTGTTCACCGACCCGGAGGTGGTGTTCCCCCTGCTGTACCTGTGCGTCATGGCCACCACCGTGGCCCTGCTGTTCCAGAATGTGGGCCAGGTGTGGTCCGACCCCTCCTCCGCCTCGGTGATTCTGTCGCTGGAGTCGGTGTTCGGCGTGCTGTTCTCCGTGCTGCTGTACGGCGACCCCATTACCGGGCGGCTGCTGCTGGGCTTCGGCCTGATTTTCCTGGCGGTGCTGTGCTCGGAAACCAAGCTGTCCTTTCTTCCCCGGCGGAAGAGGAGCATTGATTCCTCCGTCCGTCTGTAGTATACTGAAACAAACCAAAGGCCGGGTATTCCCCGGCAGCAGGGAGGATCTTTCATGAGTCTGCACCAGTCCGGAGAGGACTACCTGGAGGCCATTCTGGTGCTCCGCCAGCAAAAGGGCTCCGTCCGTTCCATTGACGTGGCCCAGCACCTGGGCTACTCCAAGCCGTCGGTGAGCCGGGCAGTGTCCATCCTGAAGGGAGACGGCTTCCTCACCGTGGCCGCTGACGGCCGCCTGGAGCTGACCCAGCAGGGGGAAGAGCGGGCCCAGCAGGTGTATGAGCGCCACCGCTTCCTTTGTCAGTGGCTGGAGCGGCTGGGGGTCTCCCCGGAGACCGCCGCCCGGGATGCCTGCCGTATCGAGCATGACCTGAGCCAGGAGACCTTCGACTGCCTCAAGCGCCACGCCATGGAACATCAATAACCCCCATCCATTCAGGAGGTACCCTTTATGTCCCTTGACGCTATCCTGTCCCAGCTCACCGGAGGAATGAACTGGAAGCAGCTGTCCATCGAGGTCATTTTGAAAACCGCCATCGTGGTTGCGGTGGGCGCTTTGCTCATCAAGCTGATCCTCCGCACGGTGGATAAGGTGCTTTCCCGCCACCCCTCCATTGAACCGCTGCGGCGCACTATCCGCTCGGCCCTGTCCATTATCCTGTGGATCCTGGTGGGACTGGTGGCCCTGGGCACCCTTGGGGTGAACATGAGCTCCATCATCGCCCTGCTCAGTGTGGCCGGTCTGGCCGTCTCCCTGGCCCTGCAGAACACCCTGTCCAACCTGGCCGGCGGCATCATGGTGCTGGCCAGCCGCCCCTTCTCCATCGGGGACTATGTGGACGTGGACGACGTCAGCGGCACGGTGAGCATGGTGGGGCTGGTGTACTGCACCCTGGTGACCGTGGAGAACAAGGAGATCTATATCCCCAACAGCCAGGTGTCCTCCGCCAAAATCATCAACTATACCCGCCTGGGCAAGCGGCGGTTTGAGCTGACCTTCAGCACCAGCTATAACACCCCCACCCAGGCCGCCAAGGACGCCCTGTGGGAGGCCATCGGCCAGTTCCCCCAGATCCTAGACGATCCCCAGCCGGTGGTCTATCTCTCCGCCTACAACACCAGCAGCATTGACTACCTGGTGCGTGCCTGGACCACGACGGACGACTACTGGGACACCTATTACGCCTTTCTGGAGGCCGTCCGTCCCGCCTTTGACCGCCACGGCGTGGAGATGCCCTATCCCCAGCTGGACGTCCACCTGGTCCCCCCTGCCCCAAAAAAGGCGGACGGCGGCGTGAGCAGGCTGCTGTGACCGCCCCCAGCGTTTTCTCAGCCAAAAACCGCCCTGACCGGATGAACCCGGTCAGGGCGGTTTCTTTATACCTCCGTCCGGTGGAGGCGGAAATGGTTCTTTCGGAAGGTAAGAATACCCTCCCGCTCCATCCGTCCCAGCTCCTTGGACAGGGCGCTGCGCTCCACGTTGAGATAGTCGGCCATCTGCTGCCGGTCAAAGGGAATGGTAAACTCCGTGGTTCCCCGGCGCACCGCCTCCGCCGACAGGTATCGCATCACCCGGGTGCGGATATGCTTTGCGGAGATGCACAAAACCCGGTTGGACCAGGTCAGGTTCTTCTCCGTGGACAGCAGCAGCAGATTGTGCAGCAGCTTGGGGTACCAGCTCTCCCCCCGGTTGGCCCGGTCCAGCGCCCCGCCCAGACTGAGAAACAGCACCCGGCTGTCCTGGACGGCGGTGACGTCCACCATCATGGGAGCGCCGCAGAAGGCGTAGGTCTCCCCAAAGCACTGGCCGGGGGCGATGTTGTGCAGGATCATCCGGTTGCCCCACAGGTCGGTGGTCTCAATATGGATCTCCCCGGACTGGAGGATGCCCAGCTCCGCCGTCACGTCCCCCGTGCGGAACACAGCCGCCCCCTTGGGATAGTCCGCCGTGCGGATGTACCCCCCGGCCCGGAGCCCGTCGTATTCCTCCTGTTCCATATCCCGAAAAATCATGGGATGGGGCAGCGGCATACTTTTCCACTCCTTTCGTGGTTATAACCACATACTCTCAGCTTTCATTGTACTATACTGTACCCAACAAAGCAAGGAGGCGCACCAAAATGGTACGTAGAATCATTGAAATTGACCCGGAAAAATGCAACGGCTGCGGTGCCTGTGCTCAGGCCTGCCATGAAGGGGCCATCGCCATGGTGGACGGCAAGGCCCGGCTGATGCGGGACGACTACTGCGACGGGCTTGGGGACTGTCTGCCCGCCTGCCCCACGGGGGCCATCACCTTTGTGGAGCGGGAGGCCGCCCCCTATGACCGGCAGGCGGTGGAGGAAAACCAGCGCAAGGCCGCTCAGCCGACGGGAGGCTGCCCCGGTCAGCGGATGCAGCAGCTCCGCCGGGAGGAGCCCGCCGACCCGTCTCCCCAGATTCCCGCGGCCTCCTGTCTGGGCCAGTGGCCCTGTCAGATCAAGCTGGTGCCGGTGAACGCCCCCTACTTCCAGGGGGCCAGGCTGCTGATTGCCGCCGACTGCACCGCCTACGCCTACGCCCGCCTGCATCAGGACTTCATGAAGGGAAAAATCACCCTCATCGGCTGTCCCAAGCTGGATCAGGTGGACTACAGCGAAAAGCTGACCCAGATCATCCGGGACAACGACATCCGCAGCGTGACCATCGTCCGCATGGAGGTGCCCTGCTGCGGCGGGCTGGAGCTGGCAGCCAAAAAGGCCCTGCAGGCCAGCGGGAAATTCCTCCCCTGGCAGGTGGTCACCATCTCCGTGGACGGGCGGATTCTGGATTGAACTTCCGCCCCCATGCATAACCCCGGGGCAAAGGCAGCAACCTACTTTCATACCCCGGTCCAATCAGAAAGGAGCTTTTTTCTATGAACGTTATGGTAGATCAGAATACCTGCATCGGCTGCGGCCTGTGCTGCGGTATGTGTGAAGAAGTGTTTGAGATGAATGCGGAGGGCAAGGCGGAAGCCTGCCGGAGCGCTGACGACGGAAACAGGGATCAGGTACAGGGGGCCATTGACGCCTGCCCCGTGTCCGCCATTCACTGGGAGGAGTAAGATGGACAACCGGATGTTTTGTTACCAGTGTCAGGAGGCCGCCGGCTGCCGGGGCTGCACCGTGAGGGGGGTGTGCGGCAAGGGGCCGGACGTGGCCGCCATGCAGGATCTGCTGGTGTACGTCACCAAAGGTCTGGCCGCGGCGGCCCACGCCCTGCGGCAGGAGGGCAAGCCCGTCCCCGCCCGGATCACCCCCATGGTCACCGGCAACCTGTTCACCACCATTACCAACGCCAACTTTGATCGGGAGGCCATCCGCGTCCGGATTCAGGAGACCCTGGAGGCCAAGAAGGAACTGCTGGGGCAGCTGGACAAAGCCGATGCCCTGCCCCAGGCCGCCCTGTGGGACGGCTCCGGCGACTGGGAGGAAAAGGCCAGGGCCGTTGGGGTGCTGTCCACCGAGGACGAGGACGTGCGCTCCCTCCGGGAGCTGATCACCTACGGCCTCAAGGGCCTGTCCGCCTACACCACCCACGCCAACGTGCTGATGCAGGACGCCCCCGAGGTGGACGCCTTCCTGGAAAAGGCCCTGGCCGCCACCCTGGACGACACCCTCACCGTGGACGACCTGGTGGCCCTGACCCTGGAGACGGGCAAGCACGGCGTGTCCGCCATGGCTCTGCTGGACAAGGCCAATACCTCCGCCTACGGCGACCCGGAGGTTTCCCGGGTGAACATCGGCGTGGGCAAAAACCCCGGTATTCTGGTGTCCGGCCACGACCTGCGGGATCTGGAGATGCTGCTGGAGCAGACCCAGGGCGCCGGCGTGGACGTATACACCCATTCGGAGATGCTCCCCGCCCACTACTACCCCGCCCTGAAAAAGTACCCCCACCTGGTGGGCAACTACGGCGGCTCCTGGTGGAAGCAGCGGGAGGAGTTTGAGGCCTTCAACGGCCCCATCCTCATGACCACCAACTGCATCGTCCCTCCCAAGGACAGCTATAAGGACCGCCTTTATACCACCGGCACCGCCGGATATCCCGGCTGCAAGCACATCCCCGGGGAGATCGGGGAGAAGAAGGACTTCTCCGCCCTCATCGCCCATGCCAAACAGTGCCCGCCCCCCACCCAGCTGGAGTCCGGGGAGATCGTGGGCGGCTTTGCCCATGCCCAGGTAACCGCCCTGGCGGACCAGGTGGTGGAGGCGGTGAAAAGCGGGGCCATCCGGAAGTTTGTGGTCATGGCCGGCTGCGACGGCCGGGCCAAAAGCCGGGACTACTACACCCGCTTTGCCCAGGCCCTGCCCCGGGACACGGTGATCCTCACCGCAGGCTGCGCCAAGTACCGGTACAACAAGCTGGATCTGGGGGACATCGGCGGCATTCCCCGGGTGCTGGACGCCGGCCAGTGCAACGACTCCTACTCCCTGGCGGTGATCGCCCTGAAGCTGAAGGAGGTCTTCGGCCTGGAGGACATCAACGACCTGCCTATCGTGTATAACATCGCCTGGTATGAGCAGAAGGCGGTGATCGTGCTGCTGGCTCTGCTGTCCCTGGGGGTGAAAAACATCCACCTGGGCCCCACCCTCCCCGCCTTCCTCAGCCCCAATGTGGCCGATGTGCTGGTCCGCCAGTTCGGCCTGGCCGGGATCGGGACGGTGGAAGAGGATATGAAGGTCTTTTTTCCCACGTCGGTTTGATGTATAATGGCTGTATCGGCCCTGTCTCCCCCATGCAGGGAGACAGGGCCTGCGTTTTTGGACAGAAAGGATGGTACATCATGAAACTGACCTGGCACGGACACTCCTGCTTCACTCTGGACACCGCCGCGGGGGTGGTGGCTCTGGATCCCTACGCTCCCCAGTCGGTTCCCGGTTATCCCCCCCTGCATCTGACCGCCGATCGGGTATACAGCAGCCATGGCCACAGCGACCACTACGGCACCGGCCAGGTATCCCTCACCGGCGAGCCCTGCACCGTGGAGGTCGAGGAGATTCGCACCTTCCACGACCCGGAGGGCGGCGCTCTGCGGGGGGAAAACACCATCCGCATTTTTTCCGCCGAGGGGCTGCGGGTAGCTCATCTGGGGGATCTGGGCTGTGACCTGACCCCGGAGCAGGAGGCGGCCCTAACCGGCCTGGATGCTCTGATGATTCCTGTGGGGGGCTACTACACCATTGACGCCGCCCAGGCCTGGGCCCTGGCCCGGCAGCTGAACCCCCGGGTGGTCATCCCCATGCACTACCGCTTCGGGGAGCAGGGCTACCAGGTGCTGGCCCCCCTGGACGATTTTCTCGCCCTGGTGGACCGCCCGGTGGAATGGGTTGGCCCCACCCTCACCCTCACCAAGGACACCCCCTGCCAGGTGGCTGTCCTCCGGGACAAGACCTGAATTGAAAAAAATCCCTCCCGCGCCGCAGCTGGACATGGATTTCTGCCAGAGAGTGCCCAAACGCCCTCCTGCAAGGAGTTTCTCCTTTTTCGACAACCAAAAAAATCCCCGCCGGGAGAATTCGGCGGGGATTTTTTTATGCGTCTGGTTCTTCTGATCCGGAAAAGACCACCCGGTAGTAGTCCCGGTCCAGGATCATGGCGGAGTACGCCACCCGGTTCTGCACCTCCGCGATGCACTGGGTCACATACTCCTCGTTGGGCTGGCTGCCGTCCCACATGGTGAAGGTGTCGTCGATGGAGTTATAGGCTCCCTGGTCGGTAAGGAAGCTGTAATTGGAGAAGATCACCAGCCCGGGGCTGTCGGACAGGATATCCCGCCCAGCCATCAGCCGAGAATCATAGGGCAGGCCGAAGAGGTTGGACAGGGTGGGCATTACATCCAGGCTGGAACAGTATTTGTCCACATACACCGGCTCGGTCAGGTCGGCGCTCCACAGAATCAGCCCGTTTTCGAAGATCTCAAACACGGGATCCACCTCATGGCCCAGCAGCTCACTGTACTCCTCGTCGGTCAGGCCGTAGGGGTAGTGGTCTGCAGACAGGACGATCACCGTATCCTCCAGCTTTCCCGCCGCCTCCAGCTGCTCCATCAGGCTGGTCACCGCCAGCTCCAGCTCCATCTGACAGGCCAGGTAGGCCTTCACCGGGTCGGAGTAGTCTAGGTCGGCCACCTCATCCCAGTGCCGGCGGGACATGGCGTTGTCGTCGTAGGTGTAGTTCAGGTGCCCGCTCACCGTCAGGCAGTAGACCATGAACTGCTCCTCGTTCACGAATCGGGGGACGATCTCCTCCATCATCTCCAGGTCGGAGGGTGGGAAGACCTCCTCCAGCTCCAGGCCGTTGCCGATGCCGTAGTAGTCATAGCCCATGTTGGGATGGGACAGGTTCCGGTCGTAATAGGTATAAAGGTAGTCGTGGAAGGCCATGGTCTTGTAGCCCAGGGCCCGGAACTGGTTGCCCAAAGAGAAGGGCATGGCGTTGTCCGACGACTCAGAGTAGCTCCACACCCCGGACTTGGGGATCAGGCCGGTGGTGGTGACATACTCCCCGTCGGAGGTGGACACTCCCCAAAGGGGTGTGTAGAAGTTGCTGCACACAATGCCCTCGTGGGACAGCTTCCACAGGGTGGGGGTGCGCTCCGGGTCCAGGATCAGGGAGGAGTAGCCCTCCGCCACGATCCACACCAGGTTTTTCCCCTGAAAGCGGCCCGTCCACTCATTTTTGGCGGTTGGCTCCACCTGGGAGAAGTATTTGTGCATCTCCACCAGCTGCTCATCCTCCCCGTCCCGTTCCATCAGGGCGGAGAAGTCGATCTCCAGGATCTGAGGTTCCTCCTCCGGATGCTCCTCCAGCAGCAGGTACCGCCTGGGCTGATCCAGCTCCAGCTTGGGGGGCACCTCCCGGTCCGGGTCGATGCCGAAAACCACCCGGCGGATTTCCAGCTGGGTCTGGGTCATCATGCCGAAATTTTGTACCTCCAGCTCAGGGACGGCAGCCTGGTAATAGATGTCCCGCAGCGACAGCGTGCCGCTGCCGCACATCAGCACCGTCAGCATCCCTGCCCCCTGAATTCCCAGGGCCAGGAGCAGCCACCGCCCCCTCATTTTTCGGGAGATGGGACCGTCCACCAGCCACCGTCCCTTATACGCCAGGTAAAGGGCGGCAAAGGCGGGCAGGGCCATCATCAGCACCGGGAACCAGTTGAGCAGGATCTCCCCCAGGACCATGTCTCCAAAGCCGCCGGCCACCATGCCCATCTTGGTCAGAGAGAACAGGGTGACAAAGGTCTTGAACATCCGGTAATAGATGCACTGGGTACCCATCCACACCGACAGCAGGGCGATCAGCCCCGCCAGCAGCCATCTGGCCCGGCTGGGCCGGAGGGCGCCGCAGATCAGCCCAACCACCATGGCCACCGGGATGGAGAATACGAAGGTAAAAGCCGTTCCCGCCAGGGTCAGGCCCCGGAAGCAGTACAGCTTCAGAAAAAGTTCCTCATAATACAGCACCGCCAGGAAAAACAGGGCGGGTGCTGCCGCCGGCCGACAGCAGTTCCACAGCCGGGCTGGCCAATCATCCTTTTTCCTGTGGAGTTCAGCGTCCATGCATGGCCTCCTTTCCGCCGGGCCCATGTCCCGACGGTTGAACAGCTCCATTTTACCCGATTTTCCTACTGGATGTCAATGAAGGTGGTTTTCCCGGGACGAGCCGTGGAAAACCGTTGGGATTCTTTGTACTTTGGGCTTGCAAAGCGGGAAAAAATCTGCTATATTAAGATGAAAATTTTCTTAAGATTTTACTAAGTGGGGTGGTTTGGGAATCGGTCTGGTTCCCTCCGCCCCATCCCGCCGAAGTGCGGGAGAAAGGCAGGCCCCTTGTCCAGTCCGCTGCGCCAGTGCGCCGTCGAGCGCCTGAAGAAAATCTATTCCGCCTACTACGATATCGACATCGTGGATGACGGCACCCCGCTCCAGGCCCTGTGTGCCTACCACCTGCGGGACAGCCAGTATGTGCTGATGAAGCAGGCGGAGCTTTGGGCGGCAGAAAGCCACGAGTACCTGTTTCTCTGGTCTCTGGAGGAGCTGACCCAGGAGTCTGTGGAGGAAATTTTCACCCGGGTGGTCACCCAGGGAGAGGGGCTGGTTCGTCCCCATGCCCAGCATATGTATACCTACCTCACAGCGGTCGTGCTGTATGACCGCGCCGATTCCCAGGCGCTGGAGAAGCTGAAAAAGCTGAAAAAGCGCCGTGAATACCGGCTATCGCTCCATGGATGGATGGAGTTTCGTATAGCAGCCGTGGACATGTCCACGGCGGAAATCACCACCAACCGCAGCGGAAAAATCCTGGTAAAGGATCTGCGGCGGATGGTGAAGCCCGTGATCTTCCAAGATAAAGGAGAGGAGAAAACACAATGAATGCAATGCTAGTTGTCATCGTTGGCATCGTCATTCTGATCGTAGGATATATTTGCTACGGCGGATGGCTTGCCAAGCAGTGGGGTGTGGACGATTCCCACATCACCCCCGCCCATGAGCTGGAGGATGGCATGGACTACGTCCCCGCCAAGGCTCCCGTTCTGATGGGCCACCACTTTTCTTCCATCGCCGGCGCCGGCCCCATCAACGGCCCCATCCAGGCTGCTGTGTTCGGCTGGGTGCCTGTTGTGCTGTGGGTCCTGATCGGCGGCATCTTCTTCGGTGCCGTCCATGACTACGGCGCTCTGTTCGCCTCCATCCGCCACAAGGGCCAGTCCATCGGCGAGGTTATCGCCCTGAACATCGGCGACCGGGCCAAGAAGCTCTTCCTGATCTTCTCTTACCTGACCCTGATCCTGGTGGTCGCCGCCTTCGCCTCCATCGTGGCCAGCACCTTCGTGGGCTTCAATGCCGACGGCAGCCTGAACGAGACCAACGCCTCCGTGGCTATGATCTCCCTGCTGTTCATCGTCATGGCCGTCCTGTTCGGCTTCTTCGTGTACCGGAAGGGCGCTCCCCTGTCCGTGGCCACCATCGCCGGCGTTATCGGCATCGTGATCTGCCTGGCCATCGGCCTGAACTGGCACCCCATCTACCTGAGCAGCACCACCTGGATGTGGATCATCGGCGTTTACATCCTGGTCGCCTCCGTGGCTCCCGTGTGGATCCTGCTGCAGCCCCGTGACTATCTGAGCTCCTTCCTGCTGTACGCCATGATGGTCATCGCCGCTTTGGGCGTGATCGGCGCCGGTGTCACCGGTGCGGACGCCGCTCACATGGATATGCCCGCTTTCACCGGCATCTATGACACCCTGGCTCCCACCGGTTCTTCCCTGGGCTACGTGTTCCCCGCCCTGTTCGTCACCATCGCCTGCGGTGCTATCTCCGGCTTCCACTCCCTGGTGGGCTCCGGCACCACTGCCAAGCAGCTCAACCGTGAGCGGGACGCTAAGCCCATCGCTTACGGCGGCATGCTCATCGAGTGCGCCCTGGCTCTGATCTCCCTGGCCGCCGTGTCCTTCATCTGGACCGAGTACGCCTCCGGCGAGATCGTCACTCCCACCAACGTGTTCGCCACCGGTATCTCCCGGATGGTGGCCTCCATCCCCGGCCTGGCCGGCACTCAGGCTACCGTCAGCTCCCTGCTGGTGCTGACCGTGTCCGTGTTCTGCCTGACCTCTCTGGACACCGCCACCCGTCTGGCCCGCTACATGTTCCAGGAGTTCTGGCTGAAGCCTGGTGAGACTCCCAAGGATGCCACCGGCATCAAGGCCGTACTGTGCAACCCCGTCATCTCCACCGCCATCACCGTGGTGCTGGGCGTGGCTCTGGGCATGACCGGCTACTCCAAGATCTGGCCTCTGTTCGGCGCTGCCAACCAGCTGCTGGCCGCTCTGGCTCTGCTGGCTGTGTGTGCCTGGCTGGGCAACATCGGCAAGAACAACAAGATGTTCTACTTCCCCATGGTCTTTATGCTGATCGTCACCCTGTTCTCCCTGGCTCAGACCGTCAGCGCCAAGGTGACCGCCATCACCTCCGGCACCGTTGCCGCCGGCGATTGGGGCCCCTATGCCCAGGCTCTGCTGGGCGCCCTGCTGTTCGTGCTGGCCATCGTGCTGGCCGTGGAGGGCTTCCAGACCATCTTCGGCAAGAAGAAGGCTGCCAAGGCCTAAGTCCTGCCGCCTATATTTCCATCCAAAAAGAGGGATCCGGTTTCCGCCGGATCCCTCTTTCTTGTCCTGTGGTTTGATTTGTGGTAGAATGAGCCAAGCTTGTAAACCACCGAGGTGTCGTTATGAAGGAAAGCAAACTTATGGCTGTTATGACCGCCCTGCTCACCGCTTTGGCGGTGCTGTCGGGCTCCATCGCCGTCCCCATTCTGTGCCGCCCCTTCTATTACGCCCATATCCGGGCCATGGGGCTGTTCGCCGCCACCGGCCTGACGGAGGATCAGATCCGCCAGGCCTATGACCAGATGATGGATTTCTGCCTGGGCCTGCGTCCGGATTTCGCCGCCGGGATTTTGCCCTGGTCGGCCTCCGGCCGGGATCACTTTGCCGATGTGGCCGTCCTGTTCCAGCTGGATCTGTGGGTGCTGGCCCTCTCCCTCCTCGGGCTGGCGGCCCTGTTTGTCCTGGGCCGGGTCAGGAAGGTGCGTCCCGCTCTGGCGGCGGGACATGGCCCCGGCTTCTGGGGGGCTGTGGGCCTGGGGGCTACGTTCCTGGTCATCGGCGGACTGGCCGCCACAGACTTTGACCGGGCCTTTGTAATCTTCCACACCCTGTTCTTCCCCGGCAAAACCAACTGGATCTTCGACTGGCAGACCGATCCCATCATCCTCCTGCTGCCCCAGGACTTTTTCCGCAACTGCGCCCTGCTGATCCTAGCCCTGCTGGTGGTGTGGTGCGCCGTGCTGATCCTGGCCGACCTGCTGGCCCTCCGGCTGAGGAAGCGCCGTCAGGCTCCGCCTCCCCCGGCAGGCTGCTCCGGCTGTCCCGGCTGCGGCGGCTGACCGTCCGCCAGCAGCAGGCGGCCATACTCCTGCAGCGCCCGCCTGCGCTCCTTCCAGTCGGGCATACGGGCGTCCATGGCGGCGTAGAAGCCCGGCCCGTGGTTGGGGTGGAGAAAGTGAACCAGCTCGTGAAGGGCCACATAGTCCCGCAGCGTCTGGGGACACCGGGCCAGGGCGGTATTCAGGGTGATGTATCCCTTCCCCCGGTGGCAGCTGCCCCACAGGCTGGTCATGGCCCGGAGCTTCACCGCCGGGCGGGCCACACCCGCCCCCGCCACCAGGGGATAGACCCGGTCCACCGACTCCTCCAGGCAGCGGCGGCACTCCTCCGGCTGAACCGGCGGCAGCGTCTGCCGGGGCTGAGGCGGCGCCAGATGGGCGGTGATCCAGCCGCTTTTTTCCCGCACAAATCCGTCGGCCTCCTCCGCCGGTATCCGCCAGGGCACGGACAGGCGTACCTGTCCGTCCAGGCCCACCCGGAGGTTAAGCCGACGGATCTTTTTTCGGGCCAGCCGGTAGGTAATGGGGCCGTGTGGGGTGTCTACCCTGCGTATGGTCTCCATCTGCGTTTCCCCCTCTCTATTCCTGCCCATTGTACCAGACCGTGGACGGACAGGCAAGTTTTCCCCCTGGGCCGCATACACTCCTCCGTAACACAATCCGCTGTTGGGGAGGGATGAACATGGGTGGGCTGCTGCGGCATCCCTATTATCGGGACGCCATGCTGGGACTGGGCCTGCTGGGCTGCGCCCTGGCCCTGGTGCTGTGGCCGGGGGAAGCCATTGCCGCCATGAAAGAGGGGCTGGAGCTGTGCGGGAACGTGATCGTCCCCTCCCTGTTCCCCTTCTTCGTCCTGTCCTCCCTGGTGGTGGAGCTGGGCATGTCCCGGTACCTGGGGGCCTTGTTCCAGCCCCTGATGGCCCCCCTGTTCCGGGTCAACGGGGCCTGCGCCTCGGCGGTGGCTCTGGGCTTTGTGGGGGGATACCCCGTGGGCGCCAGGACAGCCATCACCCTGTATGAAAACGGACAGTGCTCCAAGACGGAGGCGGAGCGGCTGCTGGCCTTCTGCAACAACTCCGGCCCCGCCTTCATCCTTGGGGTGGTGGGGGCCGGGATCTTCGGCAGCGGCCGGGTGGGACTTCTGCTGTATCTGGTGCATATCCTGGCCTCCCTGCTGGTGGGGCTGCTGTTTCGGTTCTACCGGCCCGGGGACGGACCCCGCCGGGGCTGCCGTCCCGGCGCCCAGTTCCAGACCGCCCGGTTCTCCCTGGCCTTCACTCGCTCCGTCACCGGGGCCCTGTCCGCCACCCTGAATATCTGCGCCTTCGTCCTGTGTTTTACGGTGCTCATCCGCCTGCTGGCCCTGTCCGGCGCCCTGTCCGGGGTGGCCCGGCTGCTGGCCATGGTGCTGGAGCCCCTGGGCCTGTCTCAGTTGTGGGCGGGACGGCTGATCACCGGCTTGCTGGAGGTGTCTTCCGGGGTGTCCTCCCTCACCGACGGCCCCCTGTCCGGGCGGCTGTCCATGGCGGCCTTTATGCTGGGCTGGGCGGGTCTGTCCGTCCATTGTCAGGTGCTGGCCTTTCTGGGAGACAGCGGTCTGTCTATGGGCACCTACCTCACGGGGAAGCTCCTCCACGGCCTGCTCTCCGCCCTGCTGCTGCGGCTGATTACCCTGTTCTACGCCCTGCCCGCGCCGGTGTCCGCCTACCTGGCCGACCAGACCGAGTCCATGGCCTCTTTGGAATTTCAGCAGGCTCTGACCATCTCCACCGCCTCCGCCTGGTGCCTGTTCCTGCTGCTGTTCGCCTTGGCGGTGGGAGGCGTGAAAAAAAGTGCTGGAAAATCCACAATCCGTGGGGTATAATGGGGAAAGTGACAATCCCTTTTCCAATGGAGGTATCCCATGGCTTTGTTCCAACGTAAAATCGAGCCCCGCTGCGCTTACTGCACCCACAGCCGCCCCCTGGGGGAGGACCAGGTGATTTGCGAAAAGAAGGGCGTCCTGTCCGCCGGCTCCCACTGCCGCGCCTTCCGGTACGACCCCCTGAAGCGGGTGCCGCCCCGGCCGCCCCGTGTGGATTTCAGCGCCCTGAAGGACGACGACTTCAAACTTTAACCTACTTTCTTAAAAGAAAGTAGGCAAAGAATTTTCTGCGAAACTGCGTTTCGCCCTCGCCGCCTGGGGTGTGAGAGCGGGTTCCCAACCCCAGCACGAAAGACCATCTGCCGTTGCGGGCTGCTTTCTTATAAGAAAGCTTGGCAAAGAACGTTCTGCGAAACTGCGTTTCGCCCTCGCCGCCTGGGGTGTGAGAGCGGGTTCCCAACCCCAGCACGAAAGACCATCTGCCGTGGCGGGCTGCCGTCTTAAAAGCAGGCTCGACCAGGAACG
>CALXDY010000106.1 GCA_944387225.1 uncultured Oscillospiraceae bacterium
CTGCGGATCGTGGACCGCGTGGGCGGCGGCGACAGCTTCGGCGGCGGCCTGATCTACGCGCTGCTCAACGGCAAGAGCACCCAGGACGCCATTGAGTTCGCCGTGGCTGCTTCCGCTTTGAAGCACACCATCGAGGGCGACTTCAACCGCGTGTCCGTGGCCGAGGTGGAGAAGCTCTCCGGCGGCGACGGCTCCGGCCGCGTCCAGCGCTGAGTTATTCTGTGTCTTCCCCGGGATCCCTGTGGATCCCGGGGATTTTTTTGTGTGACCGGGTCACGGTGAACAGCGCCTGGGTCTGGTATGATAGGGTCAACACCCACGTCCCACGGGATGTGGGGGAATGGGAGGAAAGGAATATGACCGTTCAAAGCAGAAAACGAAAGAAAGCGGCGGTGGATCAGGGCCATTGTGTGGCCTGCGGCTGCTGTGTCAAGGTCTGCCCCAGGGGAGCGATTTCCGTGGCTTATGGATGTTATGCCCAGGTGGATGAGAGCGCCTGTGTGGGATGCGGCCTGTGCGCCAAAGCTTGTCCCGCCGACGTGATCGAGATGAAGGAAGTGGAGGGATGACCGTGAAGGCAGCGAAACATTGGTATGATTATTTGTGGATTCTTTCCACACTGTATCTGGCCCTGGGATTTGTCAATATTCTCTTCGCGTGGCTGGGCCTGTTGTGCTTTTTCATCCCGTTGCTGATGGCGCTGCTGGGGAAGGAGAAGGGCTACTGCAACCGGTATTGCGGCCGGGGGCAGCTGTTTGCCTTGTTGGGCGGACAGCTGGGCCTGTCCCGGAACCGGCCTGTTCCTCGCTGGCTGAAAAGCCGTTGGTTCCGGTATGCCTTTCTGGCCTTTTTCATGACCACGTTCTTCCTGATGCTTCTGCGGACCTACCAGGTGTTTACCGGGGCGGGGAATCTGCGGGAGGCGGTCACCCTGCTGTGGACCATCCAACTGCCCTGGCACTGGGCCGCGCCCGGCACCGGCGTGACGCCCTGGGTGGCTCAGTTTGCTTTTGGTTTTTACAGCGTGATGTTTACCTCTACGGTACTGGGACTGGTGACCATGGTGCTGTTCAAACCCCGCTCCTGGTGCGTCTACTGCCCTATGGGCACCATGACCCAGATGATTTGCCAGGTAAAACGGCCAAAAGGATAATTCTTCCTGTGTCCACGCTATTCCGGTGTTTTTCACTATACTGTCCGTGTGGTGCAGACAGGTGTTTATCCCATACAATTTGTCCCTGGAGGGAAAACACTTGTTTTTGCATCCTGCCTATAGCCCCAGGGGCAAAAATATGGTATGGTGGAACACAGCGAATGTGAAAGGAAGAAAACCGATGAAAAAGGCGTTTGATCGATGGAATGAGAGCAGTCTGGTGCTGCGGATTTTGTGCGGCCTGATTCTTGGCGTTGTGCTGGGATTGACGGTGCCCCAGGTGACCACCATTTCTCTGCTGGGCAACCTGTTTGTGGGGGCGCTGAAGGCTGTGGCCCCGCTGCTGGTGCTGTTTCTGGTCATGTCCGCGCTGGCCCGGCATCAGGAGGGAAAGCGTACCAACATGTCCCGGGTGATTTTCCTTTACCTTTTGGGTACGTTCCTGGCGGGATGCGTAGCGGTGGCGGCCAGCTTCCTGTTCCCCATCACCCTGCAGCTGGCGGTAAGCCAGGAGGGGGTGACGCCCCCTGACGGCATTGGGGATGTGCTGCATACCTTGCTGATGAATGTGGTGGCCAACCCTGTCTCCGCCCTGGTGGACGCAAACTACATTGGAATTCTGGCTTGGGCGGTGCTGCTGGGCGTGGCCCTGCGGAAGGCTTCTGACCAGACCAAGGAGACCCTGGAGAATATTGCCGACGCCATCGCCCAGGTGGTGCGGTGGATCATCAGCTTTGCCCCCTTCGGTGTGCTGGGGCTGGTGTTTACCTCCATCTCTACCCTGGGGCTGGAGGCGCTGCTCAGCTATGCCAAACTGATTTTCCTGCTGGTGGGAAGCATGGCCTTTGTGGCCTTCGTGGTCAATCCTCTGGTGACCTTTATCGCCCTGTGCCGCAACCCCTATCCCCTGGTGCTGCGCTGCCTGTGGGGCAGCGGCCTGACTGCCTTCTTTACCCGCAGTTCTGCGGCCAATATTCCGGTGAATATGAAGCTGTGTCAAGAGCTGGGGCTGGATGAGGATACCTATGCCGTGTCCATCCCGCTGGGTGCCACTATCAACATGGGCGGCGCCGCTGTGACCATCTCGATTCTGGCACTGGCGGCGGCCAATACCCTGGGCATTACGGTGGATTTCGGCTCCGCTCTGGTGCTGTGCCTGCTGTCGGCGGTGAGCGCCTGCGGCGCCTCCGGTGTGGCCGGCGGCTCCCTGCTTCTGGTGCCTTTGGCCTGCAGCCTGTTTGGAATTTCCAATGACATCGCCATGCAGGTGGTGGGTGTGGGCTTTATCGTAGGGGTGATTCAGGACTCCTGCGAGACGGCCATCAACTCCTCCACCGACGTGCTTTACACGGCCGTGGCGGAGCTGTCCCAGAAGGACCGGAAAAAGGAAACCTTATAACGTGGGAGGGAACCGGAGCCTCTTCATGGCCCGGTTCCCTTTTTTCAGCTTTCCATGTGCTTTCCCAGAAAACTGGCCACTGACTGGGCCAGCTTATATTCTACCTCCGTGCCGGTAAGCTGCTCCTCCGGGGCGACAAAAAGAACGCCCCCCAGTACATCCCCTTCCGAAAGAATGGGCGCCACTGTATCCAGGCAGAAGCGGTTGTCCCCGGCACACATGGGGATGCCTGTCTCGCCCTGTTTGTGCTGATAAATCTGGCGGCCCTCCATTAGACGCTCCAGCTCGGGGGAAATGGCCTTGTCCATCCATTCCCGACGGGGAGCCCCGGCCACGGCGATGACGCTGTCCCGGTCGGTGATGACCGTTACCTGTCCGGTGGTACGGTTCAGAGAGTCACAGAACTGGGCGGAGAACTCACCCAACCCGCCCATGATGGAGTATTTCTTAAAAATCACGCTGCCGTCCCGATCTGTGTAGATCTCCAGGGGATCGCCCTCCCGGATCCGCATGGTGCGGCGGATCTCCTTGGGGATGACAATTCGGCCTAAGTCATCGATTTTTCTTACGATTCCAGTTGCGCGCATGTGTTACCAGCCCTTCCTGTTTGTATCGTCCCAATGAGCGGACAAATTTCTGCGTCGTTTGACAGAAATCTCTGTCGGCACCATTATTATCCGCAGTTCCCATTAGATTATGCGGCCATAAAATGGAAAGGAACAGGGCAGATTAAAATCAGAGAGAAGGGCGGGGCGGATAAGGCCGTTCCCTATTATCCGCAGTTCCCATTAGATTATGCGGCCATAAAATGGAAAGAAACAGGGCAGATTAAAATCAGAGAGAAGGGCGGGGCGGATAAGGCCGTTCCCTGTCGGGGTTGCAAAGGCCTGCCGGCCTGTGATACAGTATAGATGGAGTGTCCTCCTGTGGGGGACGAAGTTGGAAATGATAGGTGCCTTCCCAGGCGAGGGGAGGTTTTGAAAAAGGAGGCCGTTTTCCATGGCTGTTTTTCAAAGGAAATTTTCGGCGGCGGTGCTGGCCTGCCTGCTTCTGTGCGGCTGTACCACGCCGGAGCGGGCCGCCCAGCTGGCGGCGAAAAGTGAGACGGAAAAGAAGACGGAGTATCAGCAGGCGGTGCAGGCCCAGCCGGCCCGCAGTCAGGCGCTGGAGACGTTCCTTGCGGCGGCGGAACAGCTGGAAGCTATGGGCATCACCGGGCAGGAGGAACGCCTGCTGCTGACGAAGCTGGGGGAGAGAGAGCTATCCCAGCTGGCGGCGGGGCAGATCCCGGAACATCTGGATCTTCTGGCCCTGCCCCACGCATGGCCGGAACGGATGGAGCGGTACCTGGCCCTGCTGGCCAAGTACCCGGATCTATCCTTGCAGGAGGTAGTCACCTGGGTGAATACCGGCCTGGATACGCCGTTTTACACCGATGAGGAGCTGGTGGAGGAGCCGGAGAATCTTCGGGTGCTGGCGAACAAATACCATGCCCTGCCGGAGGACTACGTTCCCCAGCTGGTAGACATGGACGACCGATATACTGCGGCCAAGGGCGCCCAGCTCCAGCCGATGGCCAACCTGGCCTTTATGCGGATGGCGGACGCCGCCGCCCGGGACGGGATTCGGCTGTTCAATGTCTCCGCTTACCGCTCCTACGCCATTCAGGAGATCATCTACAACAACTATGTTGCCGCCAGCGGCCAGGCTTATGCGGACACCTATTCCGCCCGGCCCGGCCATTCGGAGCATCAGACCGGGCTGGCCCTGGACGTGAACACCGCCAGCGAGCTGGATGGGTTCGAGAATACGAAAACCTATGCCTGGCTCCAGGAACATTGCGCCGACTATGGGTTTATCCTTCGGTATCCGCAGGGGAAAACCTCCATTACCGGGTATGCTTTTGAACCCTGGCATTACCGCTATCTAGGGGTGGAGGAGGCCAAGGCCTGCCAGGCCTCTGGTTTGACCTACGATCAGTACGTGGCCAGCCAGCCGGTGAAGGGCCCCTATGCGCCCCCGGCGGTGTACGTGGGCAGCCGTGCCCCAAAGGAGCTGAGTGACGCGGCCCTGGCGGTGGATGGGGTGTCTTATGTCCCGGCCTCCCTCCTGGCTCAGGCCATGGACTGGAGCTGGGCGCAGGGCAGCGGCATGGAGCTGGTGATTTCCGGCCAGGACATCCGGATTCAGCTGCTCAGCGACAGCCTGCTGTTGGTCAACGGCATTCCTGCCGTGTTGGATCAGCCGGTTTTCCTTCTGGACGGAGAGATCATGGTGCCGGTGGAGGCTATGGCGAAGGTGATAGGAATGGAATGCAGCCAGGCGGCCAATGGTACCCTGTACCTGTCCGGCCAGGTGTCCGCCTTTCCCGTGACGCTGGGTCTATGACACAACAGAAAACGCGGCCGCCGCAGATCGTTCTGCGGCGGCCGCGTTGTTGTTGTAGGTTGGATTCAGCTGACCGGACCGTTTCCGGAGGATTCCCGGGTGTTGCGCCGGTAGAAGGAGGGGGTCAGGCCGATGGTACGCTTAAAGGCCTTGGAGAAGGTGAGGGGGTCTGGGTAGCCGCAGGAGCGGGCAATCTCCGCCACGGACAGGTTTTCCTTCTCCAGCATCTGAGCGGCCCGTTCCATGCGGTAACGCATGAGAAACTGCTGGGGGGACAGATGGAGGGCGTTTTGAAAGACGGTGGTCAGATAGCTTCGGTTCAGCCCCACATACCGGGCCAGCTTGGCCACAGTCAGATCCTCCTGAAAGTGGCTTTTGATATAATCAACGGCCAGCTCCACATACTCAGAGCCGGACTCCCGACCCCGCCGGGCCGCAGCGGAGGCCGTTTGGGCCACGTAGCCCAGAAAGCGGTACAGCTCGCCCAGGCGCAGCAGCTCATGTCCCCGGCCCACCGTATCATAACGGATCATTTCCTGAACGCAGTGCTCCAGGCGTCCCGTAGCGCCGCAGTGGCAGATTCGGCTCTGGGCGCTGAGCCCGCAGGAGAGCAGATGCTCCTCCGCCCGGGAACCGGTAAAGCCTACCCAGACCAGGCTCCAGGGATCGGCGTCGTCCGCCCGGTAGGAGGCAACTTCGCCGGGCAGGATCAGAAACCCTTCTCCCGCTTTCAGCCGGTATTCCTCACCCTGGACCCGGTACGTGCCCATGCCCGACAGACAGACATGGATCAGATAGTGCTCCCGAACCACAGGGCCCACCGAATCGCCTGGACGGCAGCTGCGCTTGCCACAAAACAGAAGGGCCAGCTCCGCATCTTTTGGGGTTTGAATATTCCATCCCTGACTCATGTCGCACCTCCCGGTCTCTCTTTATGATCATGGGCAGAGGCAAATGTCTGGGATCGGTCAGGACGCCAGCTGAGCCTCTTCCTCAGGCGTGGGGAATGTATGATAGGGCTGGGTGCTGGAGATGGTAACGCCCAGATCGGACAAGACCAAATCTCCGCCGTCCGGGCCGCAGAACCAGACGTCCACGCCGTCAGGATTCCCCAGCTCCGGATCTGTGGCCCAGCACTGTAAGGTCTTTTTGACGCTGTCCAGAATGCAGCGATCCAGCTGATAGCTGTCGTAAACGAAAAACGCCTCCTTCTGGTTCTGCGGCGGACCGTTGAACAAGGCGGAGGTGTCCGCAAAGGAAACGGTGATTCCTCCCTTGCCGGTAACCACCTCGCCCGCCAGATCCAGATTCCATCCGGTGATGGAGGCCATGGCGCCGATTACCTCCTGGGGCGGAATCATGCCTGATTCATCCAGCTGGCCGTGATAAAAGGCGGGGTATTCTGTGAAATCCCCATCCTGGCCGATATACAGCACCACCTGAACGCCTTGGGTAACCTCCTCCTGGCTGGAGGATGAGGTGCTTTGGCTGTCGGAGATATCCTCCGACGAAGCGGACTGGGAGGGAGGGGACGAAGAGGCAGGCGGCATCCGGCAGGCTGTCAGACCCAAAACGGCTGCACAAAAAATCAAACATACGACTCGCTTTTTCATTGCGTCCTCCTTCCTCCGGGGACAGGGGAGATACGCTCCCTTGACCGGTTCTTGTAACATATTGTATGATTTTCCGTATTTTTCGTCAAGGTCTGGGGGCAAGTGTTTCCAAACTGTTTTCAATTCGTTCACAGCGGGTTGAAAATACCCCGGCGGATTTTGTCCGCCGGGGCAGGAAAATAGGGGAGAAGATGCACGTGTGGGAAGGTCAGTGAGCTTCCGCCCAGCTCCGGCCTACGCCGGCATCCACCAGCAGCGGGACGGACAGCTCCCACACGCCTTCCATTTCTTCCACGATCAGGCGGCGGATCTGCTCGGCCTCTGCCTGGGGGCATTCCACGATCAGCTCGTCGTGGACCTGCAGCACAAGCCGGCCCTCCAGCCCCTCCCGTACCAGACGGTCCCGCACCCGGATCATGGCCAGTTTGATCACATCGGCGGCGGTGCCCTGGATAGGGGCGTTAAGGGCCACCCGCTCTCCAAAGGATCGGGTGTTGAAGTTGGAGGATTTCAGCTCCGGCAGCCAGCGGCGGCGGCCCATCAGGGTGGTCACATAGCCGTCGGCCTTGGCTTGCTCCACCACGCCGTCCATATAGGCCCGAACCCCGGCGTAATGGGTGAAATACTTATCCATATACTCCTTGGCCATGGCGACGGAGACGCCGATGTCCTGGCTGAGGGAGAAGGGGGAGATACCGTAGACGATGCCGAAGTTGACCGCCTTGGCGCTGCGGCGCATGAGGGGGGTGACCTCCTCCGTGGGTACGCCGAACACCTGGGAGGCGGTGATGGTGTGGATGTCCGCCCCGGAGCGGAAGCCCTGGATCATAGCCTGATCCCCGGCCATGTGGGCCAGCAGCCGCAGCTCGATCTGGGAGTAGTCGGCGTCCACCAGCACGTTCCCGGGGGCGGCTACGAACATCTTCCGCAGCTCCGCTCCCAGCTGGGTGCGGATGGGGATGTTCTGCAGGTTGGGCTCGGTGGAGCTCAGACGTCCGGTGGCGGTCACCGTGTTCTGGAAGGAGGTGTGGATCCGGCCGTCGGGGGCGATGACCTTGGTCAGCCCGTCCACATAGGTGCTTTTCAGCTTGGTCAGCTGGCGGTAATCCAGCACCGCCTGGACGATGGGGTGCTTGTCCCGCAGCTTCTCCAGCACGTCGGCGTTGGTGGAATAACCCGTCTTGGTCTTTTTCACCGGGGGCAGCCCCAGCTTGTCGAACAGAATGCGGCCGAACTGCTGGGTGGAATTGATGTTGAAGGTTTCACCGGCCAGGTCATAGATCTGGGTCTCGGCGGCCTGGATGCGCTCCTCCAGCATGGCGCCGAAATCGGCCAGAGCCTTTCGGTCCACCAGTACGCCCGCCAGCTCCATCTCTGCCAGCACCGGGCACAGGGGCAGCTCTACCTGGTGGTAAAGCTGGCTCATGCCCAGCTGCTCCAGCTTCTGGGACAGGGTCTCATACAGAGCGTCCACCAGGGCGCAGTGGCTGAGCATGGTGCCCATGGGGCCGCTGACCTGGGCAGCTGCTTGTTCCCGGTCTTCCGCGCCGGCGTAGGGGTCCACACCCGCCGACCGGGCGGCCTCAAAGGCAAACAGGGAGTGGAAGGCGTCGGGAGTCAGGTATTCCTCCGCCTCGGGGAAAACCTGGTTGAAGTAGGTCATCCCCAGCTTCTCCAGGTCGTAGCTGCCGTCGGTGGGGGCCAGCAGGTAGGCGGCTACCTCCGTGTCAAACAGGATGCCGCCGGGGGTGATGCCCTGCTCCAGCAGGGTATGAATCAGTTCCTTGGAGCCGTGGACAACCTTCTTGATCTCAGGGGAGAACAGACGGACCAGCAGGTCATTGTACCCCTCCAGCCGGCTGGCGAAGAGCAGGGCGCCGTGGCTTTCCTCAGGGCTGAGGTCGCAGGTGACACATACGCCATCCAGATCGGGGAGGGCCAGAACCGCCACATGATCCCGCCCACGCCACAGCTCCAGCAGAGCCTGGGCCCGGGCTGGGTCATTCACCACCTCGCTGGTACAGGTGACGGAGATGGGCTCCGACGCTTCCAGAGCCGCTCCAGGGGCCGTCAGGCCGTAGCGGTCAATGAGCTTGGAAAACTCCAGCTCCAGAAACAGATTGTAAAGCTTGTCATTGTCCACCGGACGGCGGAGATTGTCCTCCGGACGGAAGTCCAGGGGAGCATCGGTGCGGATGGTGGCCAGGTCATAGGACATGCGGGCCATATCCTCTCCCTCGGCCAGCTTTTTGATGATTCCGGGCTTGGCGGGGACGCCGGGGGCCATTTCCGGGGTGGGCATGGCGGCGTACAGGGCGTCAATGGAGCCGTACCGGCCGATCAGAGCCATGGCGGTTTTTTCCCCCACGCCCTTTACGCCGGGAATGTTGTCGCTGGCGTCCCCCATAAGGGCCTTCAGGTCGATAATGTGGATGGGGTCGAAGCCGTACTCCTCCCGGAAAACGTCGGGGGTCATGTCCCTGGTGGTGGTGCGGCCCATTCGGGTGGATACCAGCTTGACGGTAGTCTCCTCCGTCACCAGCTGGAGGGAGTCCTTGTCTCCGGTGACTACCTGGGTGGCCCAGCCCTCCGCGGCGTCCCGGCGGGAGATGGTGCCCAGCAGGTCGTCGGCCTCCCGGCCGTCCATCTCATACATGGGGATGTTCATGGCGGACAGGACGTCCTTCAGAATGGGCATCTGGCTGGCCAGCTCCTCCGGCATACCCTTCCGCTGAGCCTTGTACTCCGGATAGGCCAGGTGCCGGAAGGTAGGCGCCTTGCGGTCAAAGGTGACGCACAGCGCGTCAGGGCTGCTTTCATCCAGCAGCTTGTTGAGGATGTTGAGAAACCCCAAAATGGCGTTGGTGGGCTGGCCGGAACGGGTGGTCAGGTTCTGACTGACGCCGTAAAAGGCCCGGTTGACAATGGAATTGCCGTCCAGAACCATCAGTTTTTTCATATGGCTGTCCTCCCAATGTTTCCCGGAGGGAAATTCGTTCTATTTTTCAGTATACCCGCTTTCCGGCGGCGGGGCAATAGGGCGGAATCAGTAGCGGTTGAGGGGGATTTCTCCGCTGTCGCTGCCCTTTTCAATGGACTGGATTACCAGGTCGTACCCATAGTCCGGATTGACCTGGATGTGGATGCGCTCCCCCGCTCGGCGTCCCAGCAGAGCCTTGCCCACCGGGGATTCCTTGCTGATCAGGCCTTTGAGCACATCCTGGCGCATGGTGGTTACGATCTGGTATACCTGGGTTTCATCATCTTCCTCCATATATACCGTGACCTTATCATACAGCCCCACCTGATCGGGAGCGGAACGGTCGGAAATGACCACCGCGGTTTTGATCATCCGCTCCAGAAACCGGATGCGGCTTTCGTTGCGGTTTTTTTCCTGCTTTGCGGCCTTGTATTCAAAATTTTCGCTGAGATCTCCGAAGGCACGGGCCTCCTTTACCGCCTCCAGAAGCTGGGGACGCAGGACGATCCGCCGGTGATCCAGCTCCTCCTGCATCAGGCGCAGGTCATTTGGTGTCAGTTCGTTGTGCATGAACGGCGCTCCTTTCCGGAATGAAACGGCTTACTGGGACAAAACCCCGGAATCCTTGGAAACCAAGGCCTTCCGGGGCTGCTGGGGGAGACTGGGATAAAAAATAGCCACACCCTCAGGTGTGGCTATCATCCGTGGTGCGGCTGACGGGAGTCGAACCCGTACGCCCGTCCGGACACAAGCACCTCAAGCTTGCCAGTCTACCAATTCCAGCACAGCCGCACGTACATCGCTTACACGACTAGGTAACTATAACCGATTTTCAGGTTTTTGTCAATCTATTTTTTCCGGGTTGGGGGGAAATGTCCGGGTGATGATGGGGGCGGCGGAGGGCCAGCCAGGAGAGAAAACAGGCGCATCCGCCCCCCACAGGAAGCAGGAGAAACCAGGGGGCCATGGAACGGCGCAGAGCCTCCTCCTGGGCACACCACCAGAACAGACCGGTCAGGGGAAGGATGAGGGAAGCCCGGAGGAGAGAGCGGCTGCGTCCGGGGCCCAGGGAGGAGGAGAGGGAGGTGGAGACCGCCGTTAGGATCAGCCCGGTTCCCACCCCGGCCCAGGCCGGAGCCAGCCAGGGAGGAATGGAGCCGGGGAGAGCGATAGCAGACAGCACCCCGACAGTGGAGAACGCGGCCATCAGGCTCAGGGCGGTCAGGCCTGCCTGTCGGTACAGGGAGGGGAGCGCTGCCCAAGAGGGATGAGACAGCCAGCGGGACAGCGGGTACAGCAGCAGGGCGACTGGGAGACAGAACAGCACATAATCCACCTGAAACAGCCCGTTGATGGCTAAAAGAGTGTAGACCAACGTCAGAAGCAGGTACCCTCGGGCAGAACGTTCCATCGCACATTCCTCCTGAAAACGGATGAATTTTCCATCTGGGAGAAGTATACCCAAACAAGGAACCGGGAAACCCCAGGGGGAGAAATACGTTGCCAGTAGGAGAAAAGTGTACTATAATAAGATGCACTGAACAAACCGCCCGTTGGGCGGAACGGAGGGGGAAATAGGATGAACACGCTGTTGGAACTGTTGGAACAGGACTGCACCCAGCCGCCCGCCCAGTTGGCTGCCCAGTGCGGCATGACGGAGGCCCAGGTAAAAGCGGAGTTGGCCCGTATGGAGAATGACGGAACTATTTTGGGGTACCAGGCCGTTGTGGACTGGGATCGGGTGAACCGGGAGACGGTGACCGCCCTCATCGAGGTAAAGGTGGTTCCCCAGAGCATTAACGGGTTTGACCGTATTGCGGAGCGGATCTATCAGTATGAAGAGGTAGAGAGTCTGTATCTGATGAGCGGCTCGTTCGACCTGACGGTGATTATTTCGGGCCGGACCCTGCGGGAGGTGGCCCGGTTTGTGGGGGAGCGTCTGGCCACCATCGACGGAGTTACGGGTACGGCTACCCACTTTATCCTGAAAAAGTACAAAGAGAAGCACCTGGTATTTCGTCCCCGGGAGCCTGAAGAAAGGGAGTACATCTTTACATGAATTATGATTCCATCCTAAACCAGCGGATTCAGGGGATCAAGCCCTCTGGCATCCGCAAGTTTTTTTTTTTGCTGGAGGAGATGACCGACGCCATTTCCCTGGGCATCGGGGAGCCGGACTTCGTCACCCCGTGGCACATCCGGGACGCGGGAATCTACTCCCTGGAGCGGGGGCACACCAAGTATACCTCCAATGCCGGTATGCTCCAGCTGCGGCGGGAGATTGCCGCTTATCTGAAGCGGCGGTTCGACCTGGATTACGACCACAACAGCCAGATCCTGGTGACGGTGGGTGGCAGCGAAGCCATTGATCTGTCCCTGCGGGTGCTGCTCAATCCGGGGGATGAGGTGATCGTCCCCGCTCCCTCCTTTGTTTGCTACGGTCCTCTTACGGAGATGGCCGGCGGCGTGCCGGTGTACGTGGAACTGAAGGGGGAGAACCAGTTCCGCCTGACGGCCCAGCAGCTGCGGGAGGCCATTACGCCCAAGACCAAGGCACTGGTGCTGCCCTTCCCCTCCAATCCCACCGGCGGCATTATGGAGCGGGCTGATTTGGAGGCCATTGCCCAGGTGCTGGAGGGGACGGATATCATGGTGATTTCCGACGAGATCTACGCCGAGCTGACCTACGGCCAGCGCCATGTGTCCCCCGCCAACCTGCCCTCCATGTACGACCGGACGGTAGTGGTCAATGGTTTTTCCAAAAGCCACGCCATGACCGGCTGGCGGATGGGCTACGTCTGCGCCCCCAAGCCCATTATCGCGGCCATGACCAAGCTGCACCAGTTCGGCATCATGTCCGCCCCTACCACCAGCCAGTACGCCGCGGTGGAAGCCATGCGCAACGGAGATCCGGACATTGAGCACATGCAGCGGGAATATGACAGCCGCCGCCGCTATTTGGTGGAGCAGCTCAACCGCATCGGCCTGGAGTGCTTCGAGCCCAAGGGCGCCTTTTACGTGTTCCCCTGTATCCGGTCCACCGGCCTGACCTCGGAGGAGTTCTGTCAGCAGTTCCTCATGGAGGAGAAGGTGGCGGTGATCCCGGGCAACGCCTTTGGCCCCGGGGGTGAGGGATATGTGCGGGCGTGCTACGCCGCATCCATGAAAGATATTGCCGAATCGGTCCGCAGAATGGAAAACTTCCTGGTCAACCTCCGCCGCAGGCAGGGGAAACAGGACTGATTGTGAAATCAACAGTGGGAAAGGAAGCGAACAGTATGAACATTGTATGCCTGGATATGGAAGGGGGCCTGGTCCCTGAAATCTGGATTGCCTTTGCCGAAGCCAGCGGGATCCCAGAGCTGAAGCGCACCACCCGGGACGAGCCGGACTATGACAAGCTGATGCGGTACCGCTTGGATATTCTCCGGGAGCATGGCCTGGGACTGAAGGACGTCCAGGCCACCATCGCCACCATCGATCCCCTGCCCGGAGCCAAAGAATTCCTGGACGCCCTGCGGGGAGAGGTTCAGGTGCTGATCCTCAGCGACACCTTTGAGGAGTTTGCCAAGCCCCTGATCGAGAAGCTGGGCCGGCCCACCATTTTCTGCAACTCCCTGGATGTGGCGCCGGACGGCACCATTCTGGGGCATAGAATGCGCTGCCAGCAGTCCAAGCTGACCACGGTGAAGGCGCTGCAGTCTATCGGGTATGAGACCATCGCCGCCGGCGACAGCTTCAACGACCTGGCCATGATCCAGGCCAGCAAGGCCGGATTCCTGTTCCGCAGCACCTCCCAGATCAAGGCCGACTTCCCCCAGATTCCCGCCTATGAGGAGTTTGATGAGCTTCTCCGGGCCATTGAGCAGGCTCTGTGAGGGGGGAGACCATGAATCAGCTGTTTGACCGGCTGCCCCTCCGTCCGGCGGATATCCTCCTGCCCTGGGACTGCCCCTATGAGACCTGGAGCGTGGTGGCCTGCGATCAGTACACCTCCCAGCCGGAATATTGGCAGCGGGTAGAGGAGCGGGTGGGAACCAACCCGTCCACCCTCCGTCTGATCCTGCCGGAGAGCTGCCTGGAAGGCCCGGACGTGGAGACGGACATCATGTCCATCAACAACACCATGAGTCACTATATCCGGGGGGGCCGCTTTGTCTGCCACCCCGACGCCCTGTTTTATGTGGAGCGGACCCTGGACAGCGGCAAGCTCCGCCGGGGCCTGATCGGCATGGTGGATCTGGAACAGTACGACTACGAGCCCGGGTCGGCCGCCCCCATTCGCGCCACGGAGGGAACGGTGCTGTCCCGGATTCCTCCCCGTGTGGCGGTGCGGAAAAACGCGCCCATCGAGCTGCCCCATGTGATGCTGCTGATGGACGACCCGGAAAAGACCGTGCTGGAGCCTCTGGGCAGTCAAACGGCAGAAATGACCCCGCTGTATGATTTTGAGCTGATGGAGCGGGGCGGACATATCCGGGGCTGGAAGCTTACTCAGGATCAGCAGGAGCAGATTGCCCGTGCCCTTACGGAGCTGGCGGATCCTCAGCATCTGCGGGATCGGTACCGCCGGGAGGAGACCATGCTCTTTGCCGTGGGAGACGGAAACCACTCGCTGGCCACCGCCAAGGAGTGCTACGAGCGGCAAAAGCGGCTGACCCCGCCGGAGCAGTGGGCCTCCCTGCCTGCCCGGTACGCCCTGGTGGAGCTGAACAATCTCCACGATGACTCTCTGGAGTTTGAACCCATCCACCGTGTGGTGTTCGGTGTGGAGCCGGAGCAGCTGGTGCAGGCGTTGGAACAGGCTGCCCGGGATGGGCAGCTCGGCGCCGGACAAGAGGGGCAGCACCAGCTGCCCTGGGTCTCGGCTGACGGGGAGGGCTGCGTCCGGGTGGATCATCCTGCCGCCCAGCTGCCGGTGGGCACGCTGCAAAACTTCCTGGATGGGTATCTGGAATCCAATCCCCAGGCCAGGATAGACTACATCCACGGAGACCAGGTGGCCAGGGATCTGGCCCGGGGACGGAAGGACGCCGTGGCCTTCCTGCTGCCTCCCATGGCAAAGGAGGCGCTGTTCCCCACGGTGGTCTATGATGGGGCGCTGCCCAGAAAGACCTTCTCCATGGGCGAGGCCCATGACAAACGATTTTATTTGGAGGGCCGGAAGATCCGGCTGTGAGGAGAGCACGATGGAAGAGAAAGCCTACGCCAAGCTGAACCTGACCCTGGATGTGCTGGGAAAGCGGGAGGACGGGTATCACGATCTGCAGATGGTGATGCAGTCCATCTCCCTCCATGATACCGTCACCCTGACGGAGGGGGAGGGACCCGGAGTGCGGGCGGTGAGCAACCTGCAGTACCTGCCCACAGGGGAGCATAACCTGGCGGTAAAGGCGGCGCTTCGGTTCTGGGCAGCTCTGGGCCGGGAGCCGGAGTGTCTGGATATCTCCCTGGATAAGCATATCCCAGTCTGTGCCGGTATGGCCGGAGGGAGCAGCGATGCAGCCGCCGTGCTGCGGGCGCTGAATCGCCGGGCGGGCAGTCCCTTCTCGCCCACAGAGCTGGCCCGCATCGGGGAGCAGGTGGGGTCCGACGTGCCCTATTGCGTGCTGGGGGGAACCGCTCTGGCTGAGGGAAGGGGAGAGATCCTGACCCCTCTGCCCAGTCTGCCTTCCTGCTGGATCGTGGTGTGCAAGCCCGACTTCCCCATCTCTACCCCCGAGCTGTTTGCCCGGATTGACGGGGTCAAGCTGCGCTGCCGTCCGGACACCGCCGGTGTGCGGGAGGCGCTGGAAGCCGGCGACCTGGAGGGGGTGGCCCGGCGGATGTATAACGTGTTTGAGGATGTGCTGCCCCAGCCCTACCGGGGCCGCGTGGAGGAGCTGAAACAGCTGCTGATCCAAAACGGAGCCCTGGGCGCCAATATGAGCGGCAGCGGTCCCACCGCCTTCGGCCTCTTCCGGGAGGAGGGGCAGGCCAGGCGTGCGTACCAGGCCATCCTCCCCCACTGCAAGGATACCTTTTTGTGCCAGACGGTTTAAAAACTGGAAACACCGTCCATCCTGTCTGTAATGACATACAGGATGGACGGTGTTTTGTTTATGGCGGAGAAAAAACTGAAGCGATGGGAATTGGCGCTGATCTTCGGCGTGGTGTTTGCCCTGCTGTGGGGCTTTTGGGTGGATGAGGAGCAGCAGGAGCTGGCGGACCAGGTGATCCGCTTTCATGTGCTGGCCAACTCCGACAGCCCGGAGGATCAGGAGCTGAAGCTGAAGGTGCGGGATGAGGTGCTGGCTTGTGCCCAAAGCGTCTATCCGGAAAACGCCGATCTGGAGCAGGCCCGTCAGGCCTTGACCGCCCATTTGGAGGATCTGGCCCAAGCCGGTCAGTCGGTGGTAGAGGCGGAGGGGTACGACTATTCCGTCACCGCGGCCATGGAGTCGTGCTGGTTTCCCACAAAATCCTACCAGGACTTTTCCCTGCCGGCGGGGGAGTACACCGCCCTGCGGGTGGTCATCGGGGAAGGGGAGGGCGCCAACTGGTGGTGTGTGGCGTTTCCACCTCTGTGCCTTGGGGCTGCCAGCCAGACCCTGGAGACGGCCACGGAGGCAGGGTGGTTTTCTCCTGACCAGGTGGCCCTGGTAACAGAGGAGAATGAGGGCTATGTGCTGAAATTCAAGTCTATGGAATTGTTGGGTATGGCTAAGGAACTGCTGCTGGGAGGGGAGAAATCTTGACGAAACCCCGAAAAATGACTATAATCCTCTTACGCGAACCGGCATAATTTTGAAGTGAGGTGGCATATGAACCGTGTGGAAACAAAGGGCAATCCCCAGCGGATCGCCCTGCTGACCGATTCCTGCGCTGATCTCAGTCTGGAGCAGCGGGAAAACATGCCTGTTTTTGTGGTGCCGCTGCGGATTCTGAGTGAGGGGAAGGAATACCAGGACGGGGTGGACATTTTCTCCCGGGATATCTACAAAATTTTGGAAAGCGGCAGCTTGCCCCAGACCTCTCTGCCCGATTTCGTGGCGGTGGATCGGGTGCTCAATGAGATCGCAGCTCAGGGTTATCAGAAGGTGATCGCCCTGCATCTGTCCTCCGGGCTGTCGGGAACCTTCAACATGGTGCGGCTCCAGGCGGAGTATCGGAAGGATTTGGAGGTGGCGGCCTTCGATTCCCTCAGCGCCAGCCTGGGGCTGGGCAGCATGGTGTACCAGGTATGGGAGGATATTCAGGCGGGGATGAGCTTTGACCAGCTGGTACATAGCCGGATCCCGGGCCTGATCCGAAATACCTTCCCCTATTTCTCTGTGGATACCCTGGAGTATCTGCAGAAGGGGGGCAGAATCGGAAAGATTACCGCCTTGGCGGGCACCATGCTGAACATCAAGCCGGTGGTGGGCTTTACTGCCGACGGCCAGCTGGTCAGCGTGGCCAAGGTCAGGGGGCGGAAGGCGGTGCAGAGCAAGCTGCTGGAGCTGGCCGCCCAGAGGCTGGAGGGCTACAGCGGCCGCTATAACCTGGCGGTGGCCCACGGCGGTGCGCCCCAGGAGCTGGAGGAGCTGATCCGGTCGGTGAAGGAGGCCTTCCCACGGGCGGAACACCTGTGGTGCGGCGAGATCGACGCCACTTTGAGCGTATACATCGGCTCCGGTGTGCTGGGTATCTGTCCCCAGCTGCTGGATGAAGCATGAAAATCGGCGCCCCTGTCCCGGTCGGGACAGGGGCGCCGGATGTTTATTGGGGACTGAGATCCGCCTGACGGCGGAGAATGGACAGGGGGGGCACGGGAACAGGCAGCTTCATGCGGAAGACCATTTCGGGCTTGCGTACCTCCTCCAGAGGGAGGCCCTCCTCGTCCCATAGGCCGTCCACCGTGATGGGGAGGGGACGGACATGGGGACCCACCAGTTCCAGCTCCGCGCCCAGAGCGAACTTGTTTCGCAGGGAGAGGGTAGCGTTGCCCTGGTCGTCACAGTGGGTGACCAGCGCGGCTACCTGCCAGTTGCGGACGTAGCGGGAGTCCTGGGTGTACTGCCCCGGCTGGCCGAAGTAGAAGCCGGTGGAGTAGTGACGGTGGCTGATATGCTCCACTTCATCCCGCCAGACGGGATCCAGGGGGAGACCGGCGGCGGCCGCGTCCAGGGCGTGGCGGTAGGCACCGGTGACTACGGCGGCGTAGTAGGCGGACTTGGCCCGTCCCTCGGTTTTCAGGGAATTCAGACCGGCGGCCATCAGCTCCGGGATGTGGTCGATCATACACATGTCTTTGGAGTTCATGATGTAGGTGCCCTTTTCATCCTCGAAGACGGGGAAGTATTCCCCGGGCCGCTTTTCCTCTACCAGGGCATACTGGTACCGGCAGGGCTGGGCACAGGCGCCGCGGTTGGAATCCCGGCCCGTCATGTAGTTGGACAGCAGGCAGCGGCCAGAGTAGCTGACGCACATGGCACCGTGGACAAAGGCTTCCAGCTCCAGGTCCTCCGGGGTTTTGGCCCGGATCTGTGCAATTTCCTCCAGGCTCAGCTCCCGGGCCAGGATGACCCGCTGGGCCCCCAGATCATGCCAGGCCCGGGCGGACTGGTAGTTGACCACGCTGGCCTGGGTGGAGATATGACGCTGGACGTGGGGGGCGTGGCGGGTGGCCAGGGCCAGCGTGCCTACATCGGCCAGGATGACGGCGTCCACGCCCAGCTCCTCCAGATACTCCAGCCACTGGGGGAGCTGCTCTACCTCGTTGTTCCGGGGCATGGTGTTGCAGGTTACATGAACCCGAACCCCTTTGCTGTGGCAGAGAGTTACAGCGGTTTTCAGCTCCTCGGGGGTGAAGTTGCCCGCGAAGGAGCGCATGCCGAAGGTGGTGCCTGCCAGGTAGACGGCATCTGCGCCATAGGCCACCGCCATCTCCAGCCGCTCCATATCGCCGGCGGGCGCCAGCAGTTCCATGGGGGACTTGTTTGTCATAAAAACCTCCTGTGTACCGGGGAAATACAGATCCGTGAGGGGATGATCCGTGCTTGTATGGGAATGGTTAAAGGGTGGCGGCCAATTCCTGGGCCCGCTGGGCTCCCTGGGCCATCAGGGCGTCCGTGTCGGCGCCCCAAACGTCCAGCCCCTCCACCGTCAGGCAGTGGGCACGGGGGATGCCGAACATTTTACCCAACCCCTGGAGATACTGGAACCCGAAATTGCTGTCCCCGATGGGGCCGCCGGACGTGGTGATATAGACCAGATCGCCGGCCTTGCACAGCCCCTCCTGCGCGCCTTGCTCCGTGTAATGGAAGGTGATGCCCAGCACGCTGGCCCACTCCAGATAGATTTTCAGAGCGGCAGGGAAGGCCAGATCCCAATAGGGCGCGGCGACGACCACCAGGTCGGCCCGGCTCATCTCCCAGGCGGGCTGGAACATGGGGGCATGGGGATCCGTCTGAAAGCGGCGGTCCCGCTCATCGGTCATGGGGCCGGACAGGACGGGCAGATCGCAGCCGGTGAGGTTCCGCTCCGTTATGACCGCGTCAGGCCAGCGTTCCTTGCAGGCCTGAAAAAAGGCCTGGCTGATCCGCCAGGTGCGGGATAAGTCCTGTCCGCGCATACAGGCGTTGACAAACAGAATCTCTTTCATCGTGATACCTCCGACGGATGTTTTTTGGGGATCTGTCCATCCGGACGCCGTCCCATATGTAGCGGAATCTATTATGCGCCACATCCCTTCGGTCGTCAACGAAATTTCCGCATTCTGCGGGGGGAGGGCTTTGTTTTCCACGATATACGGGCTTTTTCCATGGACTTTTTTTTCGGGGCGTGGTAAAATACAATATCTATGGGGTTTGACCCCTGGTGTATTTTTCGCGTTTGGAGGGAGTTCCCTTTGAAAACCAACGTACTTGGAATTGCCTTTGACAATCTCAGCCGGACCCAGGCCCGAGAGGCTGGAGCCGCTATGCTGGCTTCGGATCGGTTCCACTATGTTGTTACCCCCAATCCGGAGTTTATCCTGGCTTCGGAGCAGGACCCGGAATTCCGGGACATTATCAACCGTGCCGATTTGGTACTCCCTGACGGGGTGGGCGTGGTATATTCCGCCCGGATTTTGGGTACGCCGTTACAGGAGCGGGTGGCCGGGTTCGACTTTGCCTGTGACATGCTGGAGGAGCTGGACAAGCTGGGCGGCAGGCTGTACCTTCTGGGGGCCAAGCCCGGCGTAGCGGAGCAGGCGGGGCGTGCCATCCTGGAGCGTCATCCCAATATTGTGGTGTGCGGCACCCATGACGGGTATTTTGACGATCCTGTCCCCGTGGCCAGAGACGCGGCTGAAGCCCGGCCGGACCTGATTTTTGTCTGCCTGGGCGCTCCGAAGCAGGAAAAATGGATTGCCCGGTTTGGAAACCTCACCGGCGCCAAGCTGGCCATCGGACTGGGCGGCGCTCTGGATGTGTTTGCCGGAAATGTGGAGCGGGCGCCGGAGGCCTGGCAGAAGGTAGGCATGGAATGGGCCTACCGGCTGATGAAGGAGCCCAAGCGGATCGGCCGCATGGCCAAGCTGCCTCTGGTGCTGGTCAAGGCTGTCGGCCAGCGGGCTGCGGGTGGCCGGAGGAAGGAGCGCTGACCATGCCGGGAAAGCTGATCGTTTTTGAGGGCACGGACGGATCGGGGAAATCCACCCAGTTCCGCCTGCTGTGCCGCCGGCTGGAGGAGGAGAACCGTCCCTTTCAGAGGCTGGTATTCCCCCAGTACAGCGAACCCTCCTCCGCTCTGATCCGGATGTACCTGGGGGGAGAATTTGGGGACAATCCCACCGACGTAAACCCCTACGCCGCCTCTTCCTTTTATGCCGTGGATCGCTATGCATCCATGAAAAAGGTGTGGGGCGAGACCTACCAGGCCGGCGGGCTGGTACTGGCCGACCGGTACACCACGTCCAACGCCGTCCACCAGGCGGTGAAATGCCCGCCGGAGGAGCGGGAAGCTTTTCTCCGGTGGCTGGACGACTATGAGCACGAAAAGCTGGAGATTCCCCGTCCCGACCTGGTGATTTATCTGGACATGCCTACCAGTCAGGCGGTGGAGCTGATGCGCCGGCGGGAGGCGGATACCCATACCAAGGCGGATATCCATGAAAAGGATGTGGCCTATCTGGCCGCCTGCAGGGACAGCGCCCTGGCTGCCGCCCAGCTGCTGGGCTGGCGGAAGGTGGAATGCCAGGACGGGAATGGAAACCTGCGCTCCATCGCCGACATTCAGGCAGAAATCTGGAGCTTGGTGTCCCCCTGCCTGTAACAGAATCTGACCTTTGAAAAAGCATGAAACCGTCACAGGAGGAAAACACGATGGTTTATATGATTCTGGCACCCGGCTTTGAAGAGGCGGAGGCCATTGTTCCCGCTGACCTGCTTCGCCGGGCGGGCGTGGACACGGTGCTGGTGTCCCTGAACGGCGGAGCGGTCACCGGAGGTCGGGGCTTTACCATCCAAACGGATCTGGATCTGTCTCAGGTGGATCTGGAGCAGGCGGAGATGGTGGTGCTGCCCGGCGGCGGAGTGGGGGTGGAGAACCTGGGAAAGAGCCAGGCTGTCTCTCAACTGCTGGAAGAGGCCGCCCGGCGGGAAATCCCCCTGGCCGCCCTGTGTGCCGCACCCAGCCTGCTGGCCCGTTTGGGCCTGCTGGAAGGCCGGGAGGCCACGGTGTATCCTACTTTTCAGGACCGCATGGCGGGGGCGAAGGTAGGGCCCAAGACCCGGGTGGCTGCGGACGGGCCCTTTATCACCGGCCAGGCCTGCGGCTCTTCCTTTGAGTTTGGCCTGAAGTTGGTGGAGGTTCTCCGGGGCGAAGAGGCGGCCCGCCAGATTGATGGACAGATCTATTACAGCCGCTGAGGAGAAAAAGGCCCTCCGCCTGTGGGCGAGGGAGAAGCTGGCCGGTGAGACAGAGGCGCAGCTCCGGGCAAGCGACCGGGCTCTCTTTGCGGCGTTCCTGGCCCTGCCCCAGGTGCAGCGGGCCGACACCCTGTTCCTGTTCTGGGGGATTCCAGGGCGGGAGCCGGAGACACAGCATCTCGTTCATGAACTGACCGCCATGGGAAAGCGGGTGGGCCTGCCCAGGATGCTGCCCGGCGGCGGTCTGGAGGTTCGGCAGTTTGTACCCGAACTGCCCATGGTTTCCGCTTCCTTCGGCATACAGGAGCCATCCCCCCAGGCGCCGCTGCTGGCGGCGGAGAACATCCGGCTGGCGCTGATCCCGGCGGTCTGTTACGACCGCCAGGGCTTCCGGCTGGGATTCGGAGGGGGCTACTATGACCGGTGGCTGGCCCGGTTTTCCGGTGAGACGGTGGGGCTGTGCCGGGAGTGCCTGCTTCAGCAGCGGCTCCCCCGGGAGGCCCATGACCTGCCGGTTCAAACGGTGCTGACCGAGAAACGGCGGATCACAGGGGGCATCGAGGCATAAAAAGGGCGGGGCCGAAGCCCCGCCCGACGGTAACTAGGTACGGCTCAGCAGCCGCAGCCGTTGTCACAGCCGCAGCCATTGTTGTTGCTGCAGCTGTTGCCGTTGCCGCAGCAGCAGCACAGGATGATCAGCAGGATGATCCACATGCAGCTGTTCCCACCGAAGAAGTTATTGTTACCACAACACATAACGATTCACCTCGTTTTTTATTCGGTCGGGGTCGCCCTCGACCGTTGTGTTACAGTCTATGGCTACAGCCCGTCCCGGGTTCCCCGGGAACGAAAAATTTTTTAGAGTTAGGAGCTGAATCTATGGCACAGGAAACCAGACAGCCCCGGCCGGAGCGCCGGGAGCGGAGGCCGCGCCGGTCAAAGGGTCCGGCCTCGTCGGTCAGCTTTGCCCTGATCTATGTGGTGTTTGTCATCGGCGTGTCCGCCCTGCTGGCCTGTATTGGCTGGGTGGCTGCCAATGATATCTTGGCTTTGAATAAGCCGGAAAAGACGGTTACCATCACCATCTCGGACGAGGACAGCTTTGGGGACGTGGCCTCCATGCTGAAAAAGGAGGGGCTGATCGACTCCAAGCTGCTGTTCAACCTCTTTGCTACCTTCACGGGATCCAAGGACAAGGTGGTTGCCGGTACGTTCACACTGGATACCGATATGGACTATCGGGCATTGATTTACGGGATGAGCGCCTATTCCGCCACCAAGGCCACCATTCAGGTTACCATCCCGGAGGGCTATACCATCGACCAGATCTTCAAGCTGCTGGACGAGAAGAACGTGGCTTCGGTGGAGGACCTGCAGGATATGGCCGCCAACCACGACTACGCGTTCTCCTTCCTGGAGGATATCGAGCTGGGTGACTACCACCGCCTGGAGGGGTACCTGTATCCGGATACCTACGAGTTTACCACCCCCCAGAGCGCCCTGTACGTCATCAACAAGATGCTGGTTCGGTTTGACGACCTGTTCACGGAGGAGATGCGTCAGGAGGTGGCCGACAGCGGCCGGACCATCCACGAGGTGCTTACGGTGGCCTCCCTCATTGAAAAGGAGACTGACGGCAGCGACCGGGGAGATATCGCGTCGGTTATTTACAACCGTCTGAACAATCCCGGCGCCGCCACCAACGGGTACCTGCAGATTGACGCCACCCTGGCCTATATCAACGGAGGCAATGTGCCTACAGAGGCGGATAAGAGCATCGACTCCCCCTATAACACTTACCTCTACAAGGGATTGCCCCCTGGGCCCATCGCCAATCCTGGCATGGAAGCCATTGAGGCGGCGATGCATCCCAACAACACGTCCTATTACTATTACGCCCTGGGCGATGACGGGAAACACAGATTCTTCTCCAGCTACAGCGAGATGCAAAGCTTTGTTGCCACTCAGGAGCGGTACCAGTAAAACACGAATGGAAAATAACAGAGATGGTGGATCCCGCCGGGGATTCACCTTCTCTGTTTATTTCTCAAAGGGCCAAGGCCCTTTGTTATGGAAGAGGAGTGATTGCCTTGAAAACAGCGGCTGAGCTGAAACAGATGCTTTGGAATATGGACCGCAGACCCTACCCCGCCTACAAGGACACCAGGGGCGCCTATCAGTTTCCGGGCTATGTGCTGTCCATCGATCATGTGCAGGGGGATCCCTTTGCGTCTCCTTCCAGGGTGAGTGTCCGGGTGGGGGGCAAGCAGGCGGGATTCCCGCAACAGCTTTACGCCATGCCCTGCCAGCGGGTGGCCCTGCAGGACGCTTTGACCCGCCGGTTCGGCGCTTTGGCAGGGAAGGCGTCCTTTCAGGCCAAAGGGTCCGGCCACAGTGGGCTGGTTTCCGTCAGCCGCTGCGGCCAGGAGGTGCTGGAGCGGACGGCCTGTGTCCTGCATCCGGACAGCGGGGAGATCCTGCTCCGTCTGGAGGTGGGTTTTCCCGCCAATGGACGGACCATCAACGCCGGAGGGCTGGTGAAGATCCTGTTTGAGCTGCTGCCCCAGTGTGTGGAGGGAGCGCTGATGTACCGCAGCTGGGACGGCGGCCAGCTTCAGCGTGTGGCCGATCTGGCGGAGGATCAGCAATATATCCGGGACAGCCTGTCCCGGATGGGCCTGTGCGCCTTTGTGGCCGACGGCAGCGTGCTGCCCCGGGCTTCCGGCGTGTCTGCCCTGCCCATGGCAGGGGCGGTACCCTTTCAGGCTCCCCCGGAGCTGGCGGTCACCCTGGAATTGCCCAACCGGGGAAGCATCACAGGCATGGGCATCCGCAAGGGTATCACCCTTGTGGTGGGGGGCGGCTACCACGGAAAATCCACCCTGCTAAAGGCCCTGGAGCTGGGGGTCTATAACCATGTGGCCGGAGACGGACGGGAATATGTCATTACCGACGCCACCGCCGTAAAGATCCGGGCGGAGGACGGCAGAAGCATCCAGAGCACCGACATCTCCATGTTCATCAACCACCTGCCCAACGGCAAGGATACCACCTGCTTTACTACGGAAGATGCCAGTGGGAGCACCTCCCAGGCGGCCAACGTGGTGGAGGCCATGGAGGCGGGGGCCGGGCTTCTGCTGATGGATGAGGACACCAGCGCTACCAACTTTATGGTGCGGGATGAGCTGATGCAGCGGGTGATCCACCGGGACATGGAGCCCATTACTCCCTTCCTGGACCGGATTGAGGGGCTGTACCAAACCTACGGGGTGTCCACCGTACTGGTGGCGGGCAGTTCGGGGGCTTTTTTCCATGCCGCTCACTGTGTGATTCAGATGGATCGGTATGTGCCCCGGGACATTACGGCTCTGGCCAAGGAGGAAGCAAGGGCCTTCCCTTGGGTTCCCGCTGGACTGGAGCCCGCCGCCGGAATCAGGGCCGGACGGCGGCCCCAAGCGAACGGGGGGCGTCAGACGGGAGACCGGATCAAGGTAAAGCCCCTGGGCAGGGACGGCGTATCCGTCAACCGGGAGACCATCGACCTGCGGTATGTGGAACAGCTGGCGGACGGGGAGCAGGCTGCCGCCCTGGGCTGCTGCCTGGCCTATGCCGGGCGGTATTTGATGGACGGCACCCGCACCGTTGCGCAGATCGTGGACCGGCTGGAAGCTCTGATGGAAGAGAAGGGGCTGTCTGCCCTTTGGGACTGCGGGGCCGGGGGGCTGTCCCTGGCCAGACCCAGGCGGCAGGAGATATTTGCCTGTTTTAACCGGGATCGGGGATGGAACATCCGCTGACTGCCCTTATGTCCCCTGGATGGGGGAACCGAATCTTGACACGGGGCATAAGATGGGCTATAACAAACCAACTCATTGCACTGCATTACATTCCACATGGAATGCGAGATCAACAGTACAAACTGAGCAGGCAACGCCCCTTTGGGCGGTGGGCCGGGCCGCGTGGGCGGCAGCGGATGTTCCTTTGGCATCTGTGGGACAGTTGTATGTTCCACAGGTGCTTTTTCTTATTTTCTGGAGCATGCCTTCTCGAGAATGTACGGAAATGACGGAAACCATTGATTCTGTGGTAGATGACAGGAGGCATTTTTATGAAAGCAGAAGCGAAACAGGGGGCCTCAGCGAGGCGGCAAACGGAAGTTGACGAGGCGGCGGTGATCCGAAACCTGTCCCTGGTCAGTGTGGTGGGCAACGGGATCCTGTCCGGATTTAAGCTGTTTGCCGGCGTGGTTGGCAACTCCGGAGCCATGATCTCTGATGCCATTCACTCTTTTTCCGACGTGCTGACCACCCTGATCGCATGGATCGGCGTAAAGGTGTCCAAAAAGGCGGCGGATTCCGACCACCCTTACGGACATGAGCGGCTGGAGTGCGTGGCTTCCCTGCTGCTGGGTGTGGTGCTGCTGGCTACAGGGCTGGGCGTGGGAAAGGTGGGCCTGGACAACATCCTGTCCGGGCAGTACGAGACCCTGGCAATCCCGGGAACCATCGCCCTGGTTGCCTCGGTGATCTCCATTGTAGGGAAGGAGGCCATGTTCTGGTACACCCGTTACTACGCAAAGCGGATCAACTCCTCTGCCTTTCTGGCTGACGCATGGCACCATCGATCCGATGCCCTGTCCTCCATCGGATCGTTCATCGGCATTGGGGGAGCCATGCTGGGCTTTCCTGTTCTGGACTCCGTGGCCAGCGTGGTGATCTGCCTGTTTATCATCAAGGTCTCCTATGACATTCTGAAAGACGGGGTGACCAAGCTGCTGGATACCTCCTGTGGAGAGGGCTATGAGCAGAAGATGATTGACCACATCTCCGCCCAGGAGGGTGTGGTGTGTGTGGATCTCCTCCGGTCCAGGATGTTCGGCAACAGGGTCTATGTGGACCTGGAGATCCAAGTGGATGGGGAGAAATCCCTGTGGGAGGCCCATGAGGTGGCGGAACGGGTCCATGCGGATGTGGAGCGTACCTTCACCGATGTGAAGCATGTGATGATCCATGTGAACCCTGCGAAGACGCCCGCATAGGGGAAAATAAATACGACCGGTATTTCTAATCACTAGAAATACCGGTCGTTTTCATTTCTGAGCCTAAGATCGGGGCCCGCGGCGGCGGTGCCACTCGTTCCAAAAGGCTATGTATCCGTCTCGGCTGAACGTGTCCTGGGGCAGTATCTTGGGAGAACAGCTGCGGTAGTAATCCTCCACCTTGTCGGCAAAGGCAAAGACCTCCTGCCGATATTCAGCAGGATCCACATACTCCACCTGGCCGGTAGGGAGCACCAGCTTGATCTGTCCATCCTTGTGGAGGACCGACCAGTCGGTGCCGTAGTCGCAGCCGCTGATGGTCACCTGGGAGAGATCCTGATTGGGAATGAGAAAATGGCCGCAGCAGGGAATCATTTGGATGTCGCCTGGCTGCGACAATTTGTCCTCTGTCAGGGTTTTCAGCAGGTACAGGGCGGTGGCGCTGACAGTACCCGCATCCTCCAGAACCGTTTGACCGATTTGTACCCGGACGCTGCCGTGGAGGCAGAGATCCTCCGGGTCGTCCAAATCGCCCATAATCCACTGAAAGTCCCATGCCTCGATATGAAAGGTTCCCATATGTGACACCTCCTGTCAAGATGAGGTTACCGCCCCATGGTTTGGACGGTCAGGCCGGTTTTTTTCTCCAGGAACCGGAGCAGCGCATCGGGGGTCCCCCCCTCAAGTTGCTCCTTGTCCAGCACCTGGGCGTGATTTTTGCCCAAAATGAGCAGCACATACCGGCCGGTATCCACCAGAACCTGAATCCGGTCATAGTTCCAATGGGAAACAGCGGCGGCGGATTCGGTTTGATAGTACTCGGGGAAAAAGGCGGTGATGCTGTTCTCCATCCCCGGCAGGGCGGAACGCCGGGAGCCAAAGGCGTTGATGGCGTCCTCCTTCCAGATCACCAGAACCATAACAGCCGCCACCAGTCCGTTGAGTGCCACGTCCACAGGACTGCCCCAAGTGAAATAAACGGCAAACAGGGCGGCGGCCAGAACGATCCAGGAAAAGATGTGAACCCGGCGGGAATGCTTCCGCCGCACTGTTTTTCGGATGCCCCGGGCCATAGCCGTCAGCGCCCTCTGGTCATAAACAGTTTGACATTGAAAGATCATCTGCGCCTCCATCAAAATGATATCAGATAGGATGGAAGAAGAATAGCAGAAAAGTTTTAGGTTGAAAGTAGGAAAGGAATTAAGGTTTCCTTAAACAGCAAAAAACCGGAAGCGGGAACAGCAGTCCCGGCTTCCGGTTTGGGGAGCGGTCAGCGGTTGTTGACCGGCTCAGGATTCAGATCATGATTGGCAAGCCGGTGGTCGGCGATGGCCTCCCACTTGGTGCCCGGCTTTCCGTGGTTGCAGTAGGGGTCGATGGACAGCCCGCCCCGGGGCAGGAACTTGCCCCACACCTCGATATATTTGGGATCCAGCAGACGGATGAGATCCTTCATAATGATGTTGATGCAGTCCTCGTGGAAATCTCCATGATTGCGGAAGGAGAAGAGATAGAGCTTCAGGCTTTTGCTCTCCACCAGCTTCTGATCCGGCACGTAGGAGATGTAAACAGTGGCAAAGTCAGGCTGGCCGGTAATGGGGCACAGGCTGGTGAACTCCGGGCAATTGAACTTGACGAAGTAATCGTTATCCGGATGCTTGTTGTCAAAGGACTCCAGCACACCGGGGTCGTAGTCGGTGGGATATTTGGTGTGCTGGCTGCCCAGCAGGGTGAGATCCTCGCGTTCTCTGGCCATGGTTGGGTACTCCTTTCGCAAAGTCAATGGATGGCGGGATCGGCCACGCCGTTGGCGGCAAAGGCCTTGGCCCGGTCAATGCAGGTGCCGCACTTGCCGCAGGGGGTTTCGTTGCCCTCGTAGCAGGACCAGGTGAGGTGATAGGGCACCTTGAGATCCAGGCCGATGGCCACGATTTCCGCCTTGGTCATCCCCACAAAGGGAGCCTCAACGTGGAGCAGCTGTCCCGAACCTTCATAGATGGCCTGATTCATGGCCTGGTGGAAGGCAGGGGAGCAGTCGGGGTAGGCGGCGCCCGCCGCGTCGTCGGCGTGGGCTCCGTAATAGATGACGCCGCAGTCCTTGCTCAGGGCGATGCTGGCCGCGGCGGAGAGGAACAGGCCGTTGCGGAAGGGAACGTAGGTGCTTACCGGGGTCTTGCCGCCCGTCTGCTGGATCTGCTTGGCGTAGCTCTCCTGGGGGATGTCCTCCGTGGACTGGCGCAGCAGGGAGCAGTTGCTGTACTGGAAAATCAGCCCCAGATCCAAAAACAGCTGCTCCACGCCGTAATACTCAGCCACCGCCTTGGCGGCCTGGAGCTCCTTGTCGTGCTTCTGCCCGTAGGAAACGGACAGAGCGATCACATGATCCTTGCCGTATTTCGCAACGGCCATAGCCAGGGCGGTGGTGGAATCCACGCCGCCGCTGGACAACACCAGAGCATTCATGGGATGTGCCTCCTTTATCTCAGATAGCTTTGCAGGGATGGGTCGGTGAGGAACTGGCCCCGCTGCTCAACGGTCAGGGTCTTGGTGCCCGGCTTCTGGATGCCCCGGGCGGTGACGCAGCTGTGGCACCCTTCGATCACCACCGCCACGTCGGGGCTGCCGGTGATTTCCGACAGGATGTCGGCGATGTCCCGGCCGATGCGTTCCTGAAGCTGGAGCCGGCGGCCCACCATGTCGCAGATCCGGGCGATTTTGGACAGGCCGATGACCCTGTCCCGGGGGATGTAAGCCACAGTGGCTTTCATATCATACATCAGGGCCATGTGGTGCTCACAGTAGGAGAAGAAATCAATGTCCTTCATCACCACCACCCGCCGGCCGTCCCCGCCCACTTCCTCAAAGGTTTTGCCGTACATCTGGGCCAGGTCGTGGTTGGAATAGGCCATACCGGCGAAGATCTCCTGATACATTTTCGCCACCCGTTTGGGCGTGTCGGCCAGGCCTTCCCGATCCGGATCCTCTCCCAGGGCGACCAGAATGCCCCGGATGTGCTCCTCAATGGCTTTGGTATCCATGGATCATACTCCTCTCTTGTCCGGATCCCAGATGAATTTGTGCATCTGCAGCTGCAGGCGCACATCATTCAGCTTTTGCCGGGCCATATAGTCCACCATGCCCGCCGGGTCAATGGCCCCAAACACAGGACTGAGGTACACGTGGCACCGCCCGGTCAGGTCGTAAGCCCGAATGACTGCTTCGGCTCGCTCCAGATCAGACAGACTGCCACAGACAAATTTCACGGTGTCTTCCGGTTTCAGCAAAGCGAAGTTGTCTGTGACCATGGCGTGCTCGCAGCCGCTTCCGGGTAGCTTGTAATCCATGGTAAAAACCGGACGGACGGCGCCGCAGAAGGGGGCCAGAGGGACAGAGCCGTTGGTTTCCACCTCTACCCGCAGACCGGGGATCTCCGCCAGGCGGGCCAGAAGCAGAGGCATGTCCGGCTGGAGCAGGGGTTCTCCGCCGGTGAGGGTCACATTCCGGATCCCGTCCCAGCGGATCTCGTCGGCGATCTCCTGAGGAGATCGATCCTCAAAGGGACAACCGGGATCATTGGCCCAGCGGGTATCACAGTAGCTGCACTGGAGGTTGCAGCCCTGAAAGCGGACAAAAACCGCCAGCTCTCCCGCCCGAGGGCCCTCGCCGTTGATGCTGACAAACCGTTCTACCACCCGCATGGTCAGTCCTCCCCGTAAACGGCACAGTTGTTGGGCGTCTCGTAAACCTCCACCCGGTCCACCTCATATCCCTGGGCTTTCATCAGCTGGGAAATGTGGCGGGCCAGGTGCTCGGCGGTGGGGCGGAAGGGCAGCTCCACCAGTCGGAAGCCCTCCTCCTCCAGGGCCAGAAGGGTGCCCGGACGCAGGGAGCCGGACTCATAGATCAGGCAGTGGTCCAGATGGTCGCAGATCTCCTTCAAAGCGGCCTTCAGATCCCCGAAGTCCACCACCATCCCCCGGGTTTGGGGATGGTCGGACAGCTCCCGGGCCTTGATTTCCACCACCACACGCCAGCGGTGGCCGTGGATGTTGCTGCATTTGCCCTGGTAGCCTTTTAAAAAATGGGCGGAGTCAAAGCTCTGCTCGGTTTTCAGATAGTACATTCCGTCCTCCATGAAAAAAGCCCTGCGGTGACCCGCAGAGCCGTTTTGGTGACAATCCCCCCGGGGAAAATGCCGGGAAGGCAGCAAAAAACAGCCCTAGTTTTGTTTAACGACAGGATGGTACCAATGAACTGTCGGCCCATACTCAGAACAGGCACTGGAATTATACCGGATGGGAGCGGGGCTGTCAAGCCCTCCTGCCCCGGCAGGGAAAACGCCGGGGGACAGGCTGGACGGCCTGCCCTCCGGCGGAGGTGGAACTACAACGGAGAAGGTCAGCGCTTGATGTCGCAGTTCATGTTCATCAGATTGAGGATGGTATGGGCGTCATCGGTAATGTTGGCGTCGCCGTGGAGGGTGTGCTTGATGGCGCTGCTGGCCACGGCGAAGTTGAGCATGTCCATGGGCCGGTAGCCGTTCATCATGGCGTAGATCAGGCCGCTGGCAAAGGCGTCGCCGCCGCCCACACGATCCAGGATATTGAAGGTGAACAGCTTGCTCTCAAAGGTGTGGCCCTGGTACCACATGAAGGCTTTCAGGCTGTTCTCACTGCCGCTGTAGGCATAGCGCACATGGCGGGCAATGCATTTCAGGTTGGGATAGCGCTCCACAAACAGACGGAAAATTTCGTCCTGCTGCTCATAGTTGGGCTGGAAGGGGATGTCGTCCTTCCAGTCTCCCTTGCTGTGGTCGTTTTCGTCCTTCCACAGGTGGTAGGGCTCGATCCCCAGCAGGACGTCGATGTAGGGCAGGCACAGGGTGCAGAAGTCCCGGGCCTCCTCCCAGCTCCACAGGGCGCTGCGGAAGTTGCCGTCAAAGCTGATGGTCATGCCCAGCTCCCGGCCGATGCGCAGGCAGTCCAGCACCAGCTGCTGGCAGTTGGGCGCCAGGGCGGGGGTGATGCCGCTGAGGTGCAGCCAGTCATACCCCTCCAGCAGTGCCCGGAGATCCACCTTGGAGAAGTCGTACTCGGTGATGGCGCTTTGCTTCCGGTCATAGATCACCTTGCTGGAGCGGATGCCGTACCCGGTCTCCAGGTAGTAGGTACCCAGGCGATGGGTGGGCGTCTCCTCAGGGGTGCTGCGGATAATGGGGGTGCAGTGGACGTCGTTGCTGCGGAGCATACGCACGGCGCTTTTGCCCAGGCTGTTGTTGGGCACCACGGTGAAGAAGGTGCTGTCCACCCCCAGATTGGCCAGGGCAAGGGCGATGTTGGCCTCGCTGCCTCCGTAGCTGGCCTCAAAGCCGGTGGCCATGCGGATCTTCTCATAGTTGGGGGGCGTCAGGCGCAGCATGATCTCGCCGACGGTGATGAATTTTTGGTTGGTGACGGGGAGATTTTGTTCCATAGAGATCCCTCCTGATTTGTTGTGGAAATAGGGTCAGGGCTGCTTGCCGATATAGGCCAGGATGCCGCCATCCACATAGAGAATGTGGCCGTTGACGAAGTTGGACGCGTCGGAGGCCAGGAAAACGGCGGGCCCCATCAGATCCTCCGGCTCACCCCAGCGGGCGGCCGGGGTCTTGGAGACGATAAACTGGTCGAAGGGGTGGCGGCTTCCGTCGCTCTGGCGTTCCCGGAGGGGAGCGGTCTGGGACGTGGCGATGTAGCCGGGGCCGATGGCGTTGCACTGGATGTTGGCGCCGCCGTACTCAGAGCAGATGTTCCGGGTGAGCATTTTCAGCCCGCCCTTGGCGGCGGCGTAGGCGGACACGGTCTCCCGGCCCAGCTCGCTCATCATGGAGCAGATGTTGATGATCTTGCCGTGTCCCCGCTCAATCATGCCGGGGATGACGGCCTTTGCACAGATGAAGGGGCCCACCAGGTCAATGTCCACCACCTGACGGAAGTCCTCCGCCGACATCTCGGTCATGGGAATCCGCTTGATGATTCCGGCGTTGTTGACCAGAATATCCACAGGGCCCAGATCCCGGGCGATGTCAGCCACCAGAGTCTGCACCGCCTCCTCCTGGGTCACGTCGCAGATGTAGCCCTTGGCCTGGATGCCCTTGGCCTGATAGTCGGCCATGGCCTTGTCCAGGTTGGCCTGGCTGCGGCAGTTGAAGGCAATCTTTGCGCCGGCCAGAGCCAGAGCCTCCGCCATGGCGAAGCCGATTCCGTAGGCGCCGCCGGTGACCAGGGCCACCTTGCCCTCCAGAGAAAATTGACGCATCATATCCATGAGGTACACTCCTTACTTCAAATCGGTGGGGGCAATCTCGTCCATGTCGTCAAAGGCCTGGTTTTCGCCGCCCATGGCCCAGATGAAGGTGTAGTTGCTGGTACCGGCGCCGCAGTGGATGGACCAGCTGGGGCTGATAACCGCCTCCTCGTTCTTCATCACCAGGTGCCGGGTCTCACCCGGCTGACCCATCATGTGGAACACCACCTGATCCTGGGGCAGCTCGAAATACATGTAAATCTCCATCCGGCGCTCGTGGGTGTGGGGGGGCATGCTGTTCCATACGCTGCCGGACTCCAGCACCGTCATGCCCATGGACAGCTGACAGGTGGGCAGCACATCGGGATGGATGAACTGGTTGATGACCCGCTTGTTGCTGGTCTCGGCGGCGCCCAGAGGACGCTTGGCCGCGTCGGCCAGCTTGATCAGGCGGGTTTCATAGCTGCGATGGGCGGGGGCGGAGACCATATAGAATTTGGCGGGGACGGAGGCGTCGTCACTGGAGAAAAGCACTTCTTTGGCGCCCCGGGTGACGTACAGGCAGTCCTTGTAGCCCATGGGGTAAACCGTTCCGTCTACGGTGACGGAGCCCGATCCGCCGATGTTGAACAGGCCCAGCTCCCGGCGCTCCAGGAAGAAATGGGTGCCGAAGGTGGCCCATACGTCAATGCCCTTTTCGATGGAAACCGTCTCGTTGACGGGCATGCAGCCCAGGGTGACCATGCGGTCCACGTGGCTGTAAACTGCCGTTACCTGGTCGGGGCGGTAGAGGTCCTGAATCAGGAACTCATCCCGCATCTCCTGGGTGGTGTAACGCTTGAAATCACGGGGATGTACGGAATAGCGAATATCCATGGAGTCAACTCCTTTTTATGTATGCTTTGCGGTTGGAACGATGGGAAGAAAATACGCTGAGGATTATGGAGGCCAGCAGCAGCCAGGTACAGACCATAACAAGGGCCATTCCCGCATGGATGTCTCCGGTTTTCTCTGCAATCAGGCCAACCAGTGCGGGGGTGATGATCCCGCCCACACTTCCCATAAAAATGAGGATGCTGCAGCCCAAGTCGTTTCCCCGGACGCATTCGCTGCCGAAGGAAAAGGCGGAGGGGTAGATGGTGGCCATGAAGAAGCCAACGCCCACCAGGCCCAGGATGATGGGGGCGGTGGAACGGCTGAAAAACATCAGCAGGAAGAATGCGAACAGGCCCACACCATCAATCATCAGCAGCGTGCTGCGGGAGATTCGGCCGGTAACGGCGGCTCCGATCATCCGGCCCGCGAAAATAACCAGCCACAGCAGGCTGTTCATCATCTGGGACAGGTTGGCGGGCAGGGCACCGATGTCCTGGAAATAGGTGACCAGCCAGCCGCACACGGCATATTCCGTGGAGATGTAGAAAAACAGCATGGCCGAGCCCAGCCAGAACTGCCGGTTCCGCAAAAAGCTGTAGTCAACCGCCTGGATCCCCTTGTGAGGAGGCTCAGGGGGCAGGGGCATTTTTGCGTACAGGGCGATCTGGATCAGGCACAGCAGGCTCAGTCCGCCTGCCATCAGCCGCCACCCGAAGCCAGGCGCGCGGCTGACGCAGAGCACCAGAAGCAGCGGGGACAGCAAGGCGCCTACGGCGAAGCTGCCATGGAGCAGATTATAGCCCCGGGTGGCCTGATCCCCCGGCAGGGTGGAAATCATGCAGTTGGAGAAGTTGGCGTTTCCGCCCCGGGCGATGCCGGTCATGAGACAGGCGGCGATCAGTAGGGGCGCTGCGCCCAGACCGGCGGCGAAAATGAAGTAGGCCACCGCCATCCAGACGGCGGTAATCAGGACGCTGCGCCTGCGGCCCAGGTAGACGGGCAGAACGCCGGCCACCAGCACGGAGATCAGATTGCCCACCGACTGGCAGGACAGCAGCACGCCGGAAAGATCATAGCTGAAGCCGTAGGTCTCCCGCAGAAAGGGGATAAAAGAGCCGAGAGGCTGGGAAGCGGCGCCGCTGATGAAAAATGCAAACAGGACATTCCGCAGCAGACGCCGCTGTTGCTGCTGCTCATTGATTGTGTTCAACAGGAAAAACTCCTTACAGGTTGAAGTAGCGGATGGCGTTGTAACAGCAGACGCCCTCCACGATTTTTTTCAAGGCCGCCTCGTCGTTAGGGTACTCTCCGTTTTCCACCCAGCCGCCCACCAGGTTGCAGAAAATCCGGCGGAAGTAGTCGTGGCGGGCGTAGGACAGGAAGGAACGGGAGTCGGGGAGCATACCCACAAAGTTGCCCAGCAGGCCCAGATTGGCCAGGGATGTCATCTGTTCCTCCATGCCGGTCTTGGTGTCGTTGAACCACCAGGCGGAGCCATGCTGGATCTTGCCGGGAATCTCCGGGGACTGGAAGCAGCCCAGCAGGGTGCCCAGCTGGGCGTTGTCCACGGGATTGAGGGAATAGAGGATGGTCCTGGGACATTCGTCCGTACTGTCCAGATCGGACAGAAGCCGGACAATGTTAATGCCGCAGCTGTTCTGGCCCATCATGTCATAGCCCGCGTCAGGGCCCAGCTGGGCGAAGGCACGCTGGTTGGCGTTGCGAAGGGTGGAGTAATGGATCTGCATCACAATGCCCAGGCGGTGGTATGCCCGGCCCAGGTGGAGCAGGACAACGGTCTGGTACAGGTCGGCCTCCTCCACGGAAACGGCCTCTCCCTTCATGACTTTCCGGAACACGTCGTCGGCCTGCTCCATGGTGCCGGGGCGGTAGGGCACGTAATCCATGCCGTGGTCACTGGCCCGGCAGCCCAGCTTTGCGAAAAACACAAGCCGCTCCACCAGGGCGTCGCACACCTCACCGGCACTGGATAGGGACTGCTTGCCTACACTGGCGGCCAGCTTGCCCATATAGTCCGTGAAGCCTTCCTTGTGGATGGCGATGGCTTTGTCGGGACGGAAGGAGGGGCAGACCTTCACCGTAATGGTGGGATCGGCGGCGATCTTCTCATGCCACTCCAGGGAATCCACAGGATCGTCGGTGGTGCCCACCATGGCCACATTGGATTGGGCAATCAGGCCCCGGGCGGTCATAGCATCATCCGTACGCAGCTTTTCACTGGTCAGATCCCATACCTCATCCACCGTGGCGGGGCTCAGGTATCCCTGGTAGCCGAAGTATTTCCGCAGTTCCAGATTGCACCAGTGGTACATGGGGTTGCCAATGGCCATCTCCAGAGCTTCGGCAAACTTCCGGATCCGCTCCCGGTCCGGCTGGCTGCCGGTGATATAGTCCTCACTGACGCCGTTGGAGCGCATGACCCGCCATTTGTAATGGTCTCCGGAAAGAGTTCCATCGGGATTGCGCCCCCCCAGCCATACCTGGGCCAGGTTGTCAAACCGGCGGTTTTCGTAAATTTCCCTGGGGGAAATGTGGCAGTGGTAGTCCACAATGGGCAGCTGCTCCGCGTAGTCGTGGAACAGGTGCCGGGCGGTTGCGGACTGCAGAAGAAAGTCGTGATCGGCAAAAGGTCTCATAGTCATGGTGCATCCGGCAAACGGGATGTCTCCTCCTGTCTTGAATTCAGGGGATTGCTGACTGAGCCTGGCTGCACCTGTGAGAACAAAGAGGACCCGGGTGGGACAGACCGGGATCCATCCCGCCCGGGACTGGGAACTATGCCGATCAGCGCTGGACGCGGCCGGAGCCGTCGCCGCCGGAGAGCTTCTCTACCTCGGCCACGGACACGCGGTTGAAGTCGCCCTCGATGGTGTGCTTCAGAGCGGAAGCAGCCACGGCGAACTCAATGGCGTCCTGGGTGCTCTTGCCGTTGAGCAGCGCGTAGATCAGGCCGCCGCCGAAGCTGTCGCCGCCGCCCACGCGGTCCACGATCCGCAGCTCGTACTTCTTGGAGAAGCAGTAGTTCTCCCCGTCGTACAGCATGGCGCTCCAGCCGTTGTCGGAAGCGGAGTGGGACTCACGCAGGGTGATGGCCACCTTTTCAAAGCCGAACTTTTCGGCCAGCTGCTTGGCCACAGACTTATAGCCCTCGTGGTTGATCTCACCGGCGTAGATGTCGGTGGACTCGGCCTCGATGCCGAACACGTCCTTAGCGTCCTCCTCGTTGGAGATGCACACGTCCACGTACTGGCACAGGTCGGTCATGGCCTCACGGGCCTGAGCGCGGGTCCACAGCTTGCCCCGGTAGTTCAGGTCGCAGGAGATCTTCACGCCCTTGGCCTTGGCAGCCTTGCAGGCCTCCCGGCAGATGTCCACCACGTTGGGGCCCAGAGCGGGAGTGATGCCGGTGAAGTGGAACCAGTCGGCGCCCTCAAAGATGGCGTCCCAGTCGAAGTCGCTGGTGCTGGCCTCCTGAATGGCAGAGTGGGCACGGTCATAGATGCACACGGAGCCGCGCTGGGAAGCGCCCTTCTCCAGGTAGTAGATGCCCACACGGTCGCCGCCACGGACGATCTTGCTGGTGTCCACACCGAAGTACCGCAGGGAGTCCACAGCGGCCTGGCCGATGGCGTGGGCGGGCAGCTTGGTTACATACACGCTGTCCAGGCCGTAGTTGGCCAGGGAAACGGCCACGTTGGCCTCGCCGCCGCCGAAGGTGGCCTGCATCTGATCGTTCTGGAAGAACCGGTAATAGCCGTTGGGGGCCAGGCGGAGCATGATCTCGCCGAAGGTAACAACCTTGCTCATAAATTCTATTCTCCTCTTCTTTTCGTGATTTTATTCCAGGGATGGTTTCCCTTACTTCTGCACCAGATGTACGGCAAAGCCGCCGAACTCGTCCTGGAGGTAGATGGCCTTGGTCTTGCCCTTGGCGTCGGTCTTCCGGCTCTCCTCGTTGAACTGGAAGCCCTTGCCCTTCAGGTAAGCCACGGCACGATCCACGGAGTTGGTGCCGATGGCGATGTGGCCCAGCTTGCCCAGGTAGGGGGCCTTCATGCACTCCACGGCGCTGCCGGCAAAGTCGGAGGAATTGCCGGCCTTGTACTCAAAGCCGAAGGCGGCGCAGAACAGTTTGGCCGTCTTCTCCGCCTCAGCGGCGTCGGCGCAGTTGATGCCGATGTGCTTCAGCTCGAAGCCCAGCATGGTCTTCACAGCCTCCTGGCAGATGGCGGTGATCTCGTCCCACTTCTGGCCGTTGATCAGCTCCTTCTTCACCATCCAGGTGCCGCCGCAGGCCACGATCTGGCCGAAGTTCAGGTAGTCCATCATGTTCTTGGTGTTCACGCCGCCGGTGGGCATCCACTTCAGGCCGCTGTAGGGGCCGGCCAGAGCCTTCAGCTTGGCCACGCCGCCGTTCTGCTCAGCGGGGAAGAACTTGACCACCTTCAGGCCCATGCTCATGGCCTGCTCCATCTCGCCGGGAGTGGCGGTGCCGGGCATCATCAGGCCGCCCTTCTCGATGACATACTTGGTGATCTCGGGGTTGAAGCCGGGGCTGACGATGAACTGGGCTCCGGCGGCCATGGCACGGTCAGCCTGGTCCTTGGTCAGAACGGTGCCCGCGCCCACCAGCATCTCAGGCACTTCCTTGGCGATGCGCCGGATGGCCTCCTCACCGGCCGCGGTGCGGAAGGTCACCTCGGCGGCGGGCAGTCCGCCGGCCACCAGTGCCTTGGCCAGGGGTACCGCCTGCTCCGCGTCCTCAATGGCGATGACAGGGATAATGCCGATCTCGTAGATGCGCTGCAGGATCTTTTCCATTGTAATCCATCTCCTTGTTTTGCATTATGAAACAGCGTTTCACTTTTAATGCCGTATGTTTATTATATCGGCTGTCCAAAAAAAATCAAGCCAGAAAGCCACAAAACTTCTCTTGCGTTTTTCGTACAAAACGTGTAAATTAAAGAATATATTTCGCATTGTAAAACAAGGAGGGGAATATTATGGAGCGGGGTGGAGTCCAGTCCCTGGACCGCGCCTTTGACCTGTTGGAGCTGCTGTGCAAAAGTCCCAACGGAATGACCATCCACCGTCTCAGCGAGACCACAGGGCTGCACAAAAGCACGGTGCACCGCCTGCTCAACGCCATGGCGGATCGGGGCTATGTCCAGCGGGATACGGAAAGCGCCGTTTACCGGGCGGGCATGCGGATCTGTGAGCTGGGCGACTATGTTTTGGACAATCTGGATGTGGTGGCCCGAGCCAGGGACGCCATGGAGCGGCTGAGCCGGCACACCGGTGAGACCGTCCACCTGGTCATGCGTCAGGGCAACGAAATTGTGTATATCCATAAGGTAGAGAGCATCCACGGCGGCGTACGCATGGTCTCCCGGATCGGGGCCAGACGTCCCCTGTACTGCACCGGGGTGGGCAAGGCCATTCTGGCCAGCCAGTCGGACCAGGAGGCGCTGGAGTGCTGGAACAGCAGTACACGGATCGCCTATACGCCGCATACTATTACAAAGGAAGCCGCCTTCCTTCATGAGCTTAATGAGATCCGCCGTCTGGGCTACGCCCTGGACAACGAGGAAAATGAGCTGGACGTGCGGTGTGTGGCCACCGCCATTCCGGACTGGCGGGGGCAGTGCCAGTACGCTTTGTCCATTTCCGCCCCCCTGTCCCGAATGACCGACGAGCGGATTATGAATATGGTGCCCGACCTGATGCAGGCCCGGCAGGAAATCGCCGTCAACCTGGGAGCCCGTTAAGCAACTCCCACCCCGCCGCTGGGACACCCATCCGATCCCGCTGGCCGGAAACGCTCGACTCCCCATATTTTTCAATCCGGCGGAAAAAATCGAAAAAATCTCTTGCATTCTTCCGCAATCTGTGGTAGTATGTTCAAGCTGTCTGGTACAGGCAGCTGAAATCCGGGTGTGGCGAAGTTTGGTATCGCGCTTGAATGGGGTTCAAGAGGCCCTGAGTTCGAATCTCAGCACTCGGACCATCATCGGAGCAAAGTATTCTTTGCTCCGATGATTTTTTATGTTTCGGCACAAAAACGTCCGCCCCAGTGGGGCGGACGTTCAGCGTGTCGAGAAACCCGGTTATGCGTCAAGCATAGGCGGGTTTCCGTCATCTAGCGACCAAAGGAGGAGTATACAGAGAGAGGCAAGGCTGTCCTGCCACAGCCATCTGGCCAGTTT
>CALXDY010000107.1 GCA_944387225.1 uncultured Oscillospiraceae bacterium
TGGTCTACGGCAACCCGGAGGTCACCACCGGCGGCCGGGCCCTGAAGTTTTACTCCTCGGTGCGCATCGACGTGCGGCGCATTGAGGCCCTGAAGAGCGGCTCTGAGATCATCGGCAACCGCACCCGCACCAAGATCGTGAAGAACAAGGTGGCGCCCCCCTTCCGGGAGGCGGAGTTCGACATCATGTACGGCGAGGGCATCTCCAAGGTGGGCGAGCTCATCGACCTGGGCGTGAAGCTGGATCTGGTGCAGAAGAGCGGCTCCTGGTTCGCCATGGGTGAGCTGCGCCTGGGCCAGGGCCGTGACGCGGCCAAGCAGTACCTCCGGGACAATCCGGAGCTGGCTGAGGAGCTGGAGGCCAAGATCCGCCAGAATTCCTTCAAGCTCCTGTCCAAGCAGGGCCAGGCAGCCGCCCGGGCCGCGGGCCGTGCGGTGGACGTGTCCGCCGAGGACTTTGACGACGGCAGGGAATAAATGAGAATCCAAAGCCTGACCCCCTCCCAGCGGGTGGCCGGCCGATGGCTGGCAGGCCTGGAGGACGGAACCATCCTGCGGGTGGGAGAAAACGAGGTAGTCTCCTTCTCCCTCTACGCCGGGAAGGAGCTGGATGAAGGGACTCTGGAGGGGCTGAAAGCAGCCGCCCACGCCAGCCGCCTGAAGGAAAAGGCCCTGAACCTGCTGGCCGTGAAACCCATGTCCCGGAAGGCCCTGGAGGGGAAGCTGGCCCAGTGGGAAGCCTCCCCGGAGGAGACGGAGGCGCTGTGCAGCCGCCTGGAGGAGCTGGGTTATCTGGACGACGCCCGCTATGGGGCCATGGTGGCCCGGCACTACAGCCGGAAGGGCTACGGCCCGGCCAAGATCCGGGAGGAGCTGTACCGCCGGGGAGTGCCCCGGGAGCTGTGGGACGACGCCGTCGCTGAGATGGAGGATACCGACCAGGCCCTGGACGCCTTTCTGGACAAAAAGCTGAAGGGTAGCCCCCTGCCCGACGACCCCCGGGAACGGAAGCGTCTCACCGACGCCTGTGCCCGCCGGGGCTTCTCCTGGCAGGATATCTCCCAGGCCATGGCCCGCAGGGGCGGCGGCTGGGAGGACTAAGAAAACAAAATGGAGCGTACAACCATGTCTTATACTGTGGCATTTGTTTCTCTGGGCTGCGCCAAAAATCTGGTCAACACCGAGCAGATGATGGCACTGTGCCGCAATGCGGGCTATACCGTCACCGGGGAGCCGGAGGGCGCCGATGTGGCGGTGCTGAATACCTGCGGCTTCATTGAGTCGGCCAAAAGCGAGGCCATTGAGAATATTCTGGAGCTGGCTCAGCTGAAGGAGCAGGGCAAGCTGAAAAAGCTGCTGGTGGCCGGCTGCCTCACCCAGCGTTATCCGGAAGAGATCCGGCAAGAGCTGCCTGAGGTGGACGGAATGCTGGGCACCGGCAGCTACACCGATGTGGTGGCTGCGGTGGAGGAGCTGATGTCCGGCGCCCCCGCCCAGCATCTGGCCAGCCCCCAGCTGGCCTATGACGACGGAGAGCGGATGGTCACCACCCCCTCCTACACCGCCTATCTGATAATCGCCGAGGGCTGCAGCAACGGCTGTGCCTTCTGTATTATCCCCAAGCTCCGGGGCCGCTACCGCAGCCGCTCCATGGACGCCCTTTTGAAGGAGGCGGAGGAGCTGGCCCAGGCAGGAGTGAAGGAGCTGATCGTCATCGCTCAGGACATCACCCGCTATGGTCTGGACCGGAAGGACGGCACCACCCTGGCCGGACTGCTGACGGAGCTTTGCAAGCTGCCCTTCCACTGGATCCGCCTGCACTACCTCTACCCTGAGGCCATCACCGATGAGCTGATCCAGGTCATCGCCCGGGAGAAGAAGATCGTCCACTATCTGGACATCCCCATCCAGCACTGCAACGACCGGATCCTGAAGGCCATGCGCCGCCAAAGCACCAAAGCGGAGCTGGAGGCCCTGTTTGCTAAGCTGCGGGCCGCCATTCCCGATGTGGTGATCCGTACCTCCCTCATCTGCGGCCTGCCCGGAGAGACGGAGGAGGAGTTTGAGGAACTGTGCGACTTCCTCCGGCAGCAGAAGATCCAGCGGGTGGGCGTGTTCCAGTTCTCCCCGGAGGAGGGCACCCTGGCCGAGCGGATGGCCGATCAGGTGCCCGGGGATGTGGCCCAGCGCCGGGTGGAGCTGGTGGTGGATCTCCAGTCCAGAATCATGGACGAGTACAACCAGCAGCGCCTGGGCACCGTCATGGAGGTGCTGTGCGAGGGCTTCGACAGCCAGGCCGGCTGCTTCGTGGGCCGCACCTACGCCGACTCGGTGGAAATCGACGGCCGGGTGTGCTTCACCGCCGCCGGTGTGGTGCCCGCAGGTACCTTTGTGGATGTGCTCATCACCGGGATGAGCGACGGCGAACTCACCGGAGAGATTCAGGAGTAAGGGGAGGAAACAACGTTGAATACCGCCAACAAGCTGACCATTCTGCGGGTGCTGATGATCCCCGCCTTTCTGCTGGTGCTCTATCTGGGTGTGCCGGGGGCCAACTACTGGGCTCTGGCCATCTTCGCCGCCGCCAGCATCACCGACACCCTGGACGGGTACATCGCCCGCCATTACAACCAGATCACCGACTTCGGCAAGTTCATGGATCCCCTGGCGGACAAGTGCCTGGTCACCGCCGCCATGCTGTGGTTCGTAGAGATCGGCCAGATGCCCGCCTGGGCCCTGCTGATCGTCATCGTCCGGGAGTTCGGCGTGTCCGGGCTGCGGATGGTGGCCGCGGACAAGGGCCGGGTCATCGCCGCCGGTTGGTCCGGCAAGGTCAAGACCGCCTCCACCATGGTGTGCATCGTGCTGATGCTGCTGCCCATCTCCATTTGGATCAACAACATCTGTGTAGCGGTGATTGTGCTGACCACCATCTACTCCGGCGTGGAGTATTTTATGAAGAACCTGGACGTGCTCAGCCAGGCCAAGTAACCCACCAAGCCCGCCGTCGGCTCAGGCCCCGGCGGGCTTGACATTTGGGCGGAAATTGCATATAATGCTGTTTCGTAAAAGCGATGCGGAAGAGAGTACTCCCGGCGTGCGGCCACTCAGAGAGGAGACGGTCGGTGCGAGTTTCCCCGCCCCGGAGAGGAAGGTGGCTTCCAAGCTCCGCCCCTGAACCTGCGGCTGTAGGGGGCGGCGGTTCCCGCCGTTATGGGTTTGAGCGCGGGCTGCGGCCCGAATTCAGGTGGTACCACGGACTATGTTCGCCCTGAGCCAGACGGCTCAGGGCGTTTTTCGCGGTACGGAAAGGCAGAGCTCCATGCGATTTGAAGTGACCACTCGCTACAACCGGCAGGATATGTGGGCCATTTTGCGCCTGCAGCGCCTGCTCAACCCCAAGCCCCCTGGGGGGCTGCTCCAGCAGCGCAGCCTGTACGCCTTTTTCTGCGCCCTGCTGGTGCTCATTGTGGCCCGGGAAGATCTGATCTACCCCCTGCCCTGGGCCTTCTTCGCCGCTCTGGTACTGATGGGCTGCTGGTCCCTTCCGGCAGCGGAAGGCGTGCGGATCTGGGCGGCCAGCTTCCTGCTGTGGTTCAGCTACCGGGGAAAGGGCCAGACACTGCGCTTCGTCTTCCGGCAGGACCACTACGAAGCGGAGGACGCCAGCAAAACCAACCAGTTTCCCTATAAGGACCTGGCCCTTCTGGCGGAGGACAGGCTCCGCTTCTATCTGGTTCCCTCCGACGGAGGCTGCCAGGTGCTGAAAAAAAAGGACTTTACCGTGGGCGATCCCGCCGGCTTTGCCGCCTTTCTCCAGAAGGAGAACGAGGACATGGAGTACCGGCTGCTGGACGACGCGCCCAACTAACCAACAGAACAGGACGTGAACAGGATGAAAAAAGAACTGCCAAAGGTTTATGAGCCCCAGGAGGTGGAGGGCCGGATCTATAAGACCTGGGAGGAGAACGGCTGCTTCCGGGGCAAGCGGGATCCCAAGCGCAAGCCCTTCACCATCGTCATGCCGCCCCCCAACGTCACCGGCCAGCTGCACATGGGCCACGCTATGGACTCCACCCTCCAGGACATCCTCATCCGCTTCAAGCGGATGCAGGGCTACGCCGCTTTGTGGGTGCCCGGCACCGACCATGCCGGCATCGCCACCCAGATCAAGGTGGAGGAGGAGCTGCGGGTCAAGGAGGGCCTGACCCGGTACGACCTGGGTCGTGAGAAGTTCCTGGAGCGGGTGTGGGACTGGAAGCGCCAGTACGGCAACCGCATCGTGGAGCAGCAGAAGAAGCTGGGCGCCTCCTGCGACTGGGAGCGGGCCCGGTTCACCATGGACGAGGGCTGCTCCAAGGCGGTCCGGGAGACCTTCTGCGAGCTGTATGAGAAGGGCCTGATCTACAAGGGCAGCCGGATCATCAACTGGTGCCCCCACTGCGTCACCGCCCTGTCTGACGCCGAGGTAGAGTACCAGGACAAGCCCGGCCACCTGTGGCATATGCGCTATCCCCTCACCGACGGCTCCGGCTACCTGGTGGTGGCCACCACCCGGCCTGAGACCATGATGGGCGACACCGGCGTGGCCGTCAACCCCAACGACGAGCGGTACAAGCACCTGGTGGGCAAGACCTGCATGCTGCCCCTGATGAACCGGGAGATCCCCATTGTGGCCGACGACTACGTGGAGATGGACTTCGGTACCGGCTGCGTGAAGATGACCCCCGCCCACGACCCCAACGACTCTGAGGTGGGCCTGCGCCACAACCTGGAGTCCATCCGGGTGCTGGATGACAACGGCGTAGTCAACGCCAACGGCGGCAAGTACGAGGGTATGGACCGCTACGAGGCCCGGAAGGCCGTGGTGGCCGACCTGGAGGCTCTGGGCCTGATGGAGAAGGTGGAGGATTACTCCCACAACGTGGGTACCTGCTACCGCTGTCACAACGACGTGGAGCCCATCATCTCCGCCCAGTGGTTTGTGAAGATGAAGCCCCTGGCCCAGGAGGCCCTGCGGGTGGTCAACGAGGGGGAGGTCAAGTTTGTCCCCGACCGCTTCGCCAAGACCTACACCAACTGGATGGAGAACGTCCATGACTGGTGCATCTCCCGCCAGCTTTGGTGGGGCCATCAGATCCCCGTGTGGTACTGCGACGACTGCGGCCACATGACCGTCAGCCGGGAGGACGCCTGCCAGTGCGAGAAGTGCGGCTCCAAGAACATCCACCAGGATCCCGACGTGCTGGACACCTGGTTCTCCTCCGCCCTGTGGCCCTTCTCCACTCTGGGCTGGCCGGAGAAGACGGAGGATCTGGACTTCTTCTATCCCACCGACGTACTGGTTACCGGGTATGACATCATTTTCTTCTGGGTGGCTCGGATGATCTTCTCCGCCTGTGAGCAGACCAAGAAGCCCCCCTTCCACACCGTGTTCATCCACGGCCTGGTCCGGGACGACAAGGGCCGGAAGATGTCCAAGTCCCTGGGCAACGGCATTGATCCCCTGGTGATTGCCGAGACCTACGGCGCCGACGCCCTGCGCTTCAACCTGGTCACCGGCAACAGCCCCGGCAACGACATGCGCTTCTACACCGAGCGGTGCGAGGCCATGCGGAATTTCGCCAACAAGATCTGGAACGCCAGCCGCTTCCTGATGATGAACCTGACCATCGACAAGTGCGAGCTGCCGGAGAAGCTGGAGCTGGAGGACAAGTGGATCCTGTCCAAGCTGAACACCGCCATCCGGGAGATCACCGAGAATATGGATCGGTATGAGCTGGGTGTGGCCGCTCAGAAGATCTATGAC
>CALXDY010000108.1 GCA_944387225.1 uncultured Oscillospiraceae bacterium
CTCAGCACCGGCCCGATCAGCTTGTCCTCAATGAGCAGCGCACCCAGCACCGCCTCCTGGTTGGACAGGCGGTCTCCTGCCTCCAGGCTCACCATGTGGGCACCTCCTCACGGGCGGCCATCCTAGGCGGCGGCTGATCTGGCGGGGCTATATACTCATCCTCCCAGGCCCTGGCATTGAGCCAGGTGGATGCCATGGGGATAAATTCCCCGTTGTTCTTCCTCCACTGGGGAGACTGCTTGTCCCTGTTCAGCGCCGCCGCCATCTGACGGCACAGCGCCAAATCCGGCTTGAGCTTGTCCCCCGCTTTCCTGGCCGCCTTCTCCCCGCCCCGCTTTCCCTGCCGTGGAGGGTAGGCCGACCAGAACCGCGCAAAAAGCAGTTCCTGCTGGTCCACTGGGTCAGGCTCGTCCCCTTGGGGGATTATAGGGGGTATATTTAACTGGTCAGTAACTGTTTCCTTATTACATTTCCCCGTCTGGTGAAATGGTTGTCCCGATTCGGTGAAATGCATTTCACCAGATGGTGAAATGGGCGCTTTCGGTACTTCCGGCTCCGGCGGCTCCATATCACCTTCCGGTGAAATGGGAACCGCAAGAAGCCCATACACCTCCAGCACACTGTCCGCCAGGGCGTACCACACGGTCCGGTCCGTCTTGTCCTGGCTGAAGTTCCCGGTGAGCAGCACCCCATCTTCCTTAAGTTTGGCCACAATACGCTCCACCTGCCGGCGGGTCCAGAATGGGAATAGCTTCGCCAGGGCCTCCAGGGTATTGTATGTCCAGGTGCGGCCCTCGTGGAAATGCCGCCCGTTGGCCTGGTTCTTGGCGATCCAGAAGGCCATGGCGTGGAGGAAGATGGCTCCGTTCACGCCATGCTGCTGGGCCAGCTCGGCATTGAAATGATATTCCGTCATGGCTCACCGTCCTCCCGCAGCCTGATCCACCGCAGAGCATAATGCTTGCACAGCCCCGCCATGGTCACGGTAGAGCCGCAGCCTCTCAGGTATGTATGCCCCTGGTAGTTCTCCATACGCCCAACATAATACCGCTCGCTGCGGGCCTGCGTCTTGGGGATCATGTGCAGGACGATCAGCTCGCCGTCACGGGGGCCCAGCTGGCCCCGCCGCCGCAGATCCAGCGGTCTCCACTGATTGGTGCTCCACATTTTGCTCCCTCCCCTTGCAAATTCAGGCCTTTTGTGTTATCATAATTATGGTTTTCATGCACGAAACCATTGTTTGGCCCTGCTGTCTGTGCCCGCAGACAGTGGGGCCTCTTTTTATGCCTTCGCACCGGGCCCGCCCTCCTTCTTCGCGGGCGAAAGCCCGGCCATGTCCAGCATCCGCCAGACGGCAAGCAGAGGCAGCTGGCAAGGCTCCCCGTTGATGACCTTGCTCAGGGTCCTTGGGTTGATCCCCAGAGCCTTGGCCTGCTGGGCGAAGGTAATCCGGTGGACGGCTTTGTAGATCAGCAAGCCATCTGACAGTGCTTTGTGCCTGTCCGCGATCTTGGCCGCCTCACGCTGGGCGGCTGTCAGGGCAACTCTCGGCATGATGGTCCTCCTTTCTGCCGGGCGCATCTCAGCTCCAGTGCGGCCTCCACGATCTCCTGAAGGTCCTCCATGATGGCATTGAACTCGGCCCGCTCTCTATCGTCAATGACGTTGTCCTCGGTGATCCGCAGCAGTCGCCGGTCTGCGTGGGAATCGGCGAAAGAAAAGATGCGGTTGGTCAGCTTGGCGCTGGCCTCCAGGACAGACCTAGGCTGTACTTCCGGCACCACACTGTTGTACAGGGCGTTGATCTCCCGCAGATGCTGGAAGGCCAGGTGCTGGGCGTTGTACAGGATCACCATCAGCTCCACCACCTCATTGGGCGGCACTCTCTGGCCGGTCTCATAGGCCCGCAGGCTCTCCACGCTGATGCCCAGGCGCTCCGCTGCCGCCTCCTGGGTAAAACCGGCGGCCTTGCGGCAGGTCTTGTAAATATTCCGGCAATCGTCTGGCATGGTTATCTCCTCCTCGTTGGGGTAAAATGGATATAGGGATCAGCTGGCCTCCCCGTCCGACTGTCCGGGCCCGGCCCGGCCATAGAGGGCGTCGATGGTACAGCTCAACAGCGCGGCCAACGTGGGCAGCTTCTCTGCATTAGGCATAGACAGCCCCGTCTCCCACTTGCGAACAGCGACTACGGTAACACCCAAGCGGTCTGCTAACTGCGCCCTGGTCAGCCCCATAGCCTCCCTAAGTTCCTTGATCCTCATACAGCCTCACCTCCTTTGGGGCTTGTTCGAGTTTGTTCTATGTGTTAAAATGTAACCACAAGTTTCCATGCCGCTTTATTGGGACTTACCTATTCCTTTGAGCAAAGGAGGCGGAAACTGTATGTCAGAAACCTATTTTACAGAAGCCGAATACCAAGAATATTGCTGGGCCACCGGGAGTATCAGTATGGAACACACCATACGCTTTAACCCGAACCCCCGGATTTTCAAAGTCTGCATCCGCCCGGACCCCCACGAAAAGGAGT
>CALXDY010000109.1 GCA_944387225.1 uncultured Oscillospiraceae bacterium
CTGCACCCTCAGCGACCTCCACGCCCAGCAGGCCGAGTTCCCCCACTGCATCCCCGACGGCATCTTCGTGCTGCGGGAGGAGGGCATCGCCCCCGGGGACAACATCAAGCCCATCATCAACGCCGACGACCATGTAGTAGAATTTGAGATCACCCCCAATCGTCCCGACTGCCTCAGCGTCATCGGTCTGGCCCGGGAAGCTGCCGCCACCTTCGGCCAGGAACTGCGGCTCCACGAGCCGGTGGTAAAGGGCGGTGCGGAGGGCTCCCTGGTGGAGCTTCTGGATGTGGAGACCCCAGATCCGGAGCTTTGCCCCCGGTACACCGCCCGGATGGTCCGCAATGTGAAGATTGCTCCCTCCCCCAAGTGGATGCGGGAACGGCTGCGGAGCATGGGTGTGCGGCCCATCAACAACATCGTGGACATCACAAACTATGTTATGCTGGAATATGGCCAGCCCATGCACGCTTTCGACTACCGCTATGTAAAGGGCGGCAAGATCATTGTGCGCCGGGCCGCCGACGGCGAGGAGCTCACCACCCTGGACGGCAATGTCCGCAAGCTCACCCACAACATGCTGGTCATCGCCGACGATACCCGGGCTGTGGGCCTGGCGGGCATCATGGGCGGCGAAAACAGCGAGATCGTGGACGACACCGTGGATGTGGTCTTTGAGTCCGCCAACTTTGACGGCACCTGCATCCGCAAGGCGGCCCTGGCTCTGGGTATGCGTACCGAGGCCAGCGCCAAGTTTGAAAAGGGCCTGGATCCCCTTAACACCCTTCCTGCCGTAAACCGCGCCTGTGAGCTGGTGGAGCTGCTGGGCGCCGGAGAGGTGGTGGACGGCGTTATCGACATCCTCAACCACGTTCCCCAGCCCCGGATCCTGAAGCTGGAGCCGGATCGCATCAACGGCCTCCTCGGAACGGACATTTCGGAGCAGGAAATGGTGGAGATCCTGCGGAAGCTGGGCTTCACCGTGGAGGGCGATCAGGTTACCGTTCCCTCCTGGCGCGGCGACGTCATCGGCATGGCAGACCTTGCGGAGGAGGTTGCCCGTTTCCACGGCTACAACAACATCCCCACCACCCTCATGCGGGGCCAGACCACCCTGGGCGGCTACTCCACCGAGGAGAAGCTGGAACGGCAGCTGGGAGCCATGTGCCGTAGCCTCGGCTATGATGAGATCATCACCTACTCCTTCATCTCCCCCACCTGCTACGACAAGATCCGCTGGAGCGCGGACGATCCCCGCCGCCAGTCCTTCAAGATCCTCAACCCCCTGGGAGAGGACACCTCCATCATGCGTACCACTATCCTTCCCTCCATGCTGGAAATCCTCACCCGGAACTATAACTACCGCAATCAGAGCGCCCGGCTCTACGAGGTGGGACGCACTTACCAGGAGGGCGGCAACGACGGCCTGGCTGTGGAAAATAAGGTCCTTTCTATGGGTGCCTATGGTGAAGATATGGATTTCTTCACCCTGAAGGGGGCTGTGGAGGCTATCCTGAATGATATCCGGGCCGAGGACATCCGCTTTGAGAAACCCTGCCAGAACAACCCCTCCTATCACCCCGGCCGCTGCGCCGATGTATACGCTGGGGGCCGCCGCCTGGGTGTACTGGGTCAGATCCATCCTCTGGTGGCGCAGAACTATGGTGTGGATGCCGAGTTTTACTGTGCTGAACTGGATTTCACGCAGCTGCTGCACGCCAAGGGTCCCGATCCCGAGTATGTTCCCCTGCCCAAGTTCCCCTCCGTCACCCGGGACATCGCCGTGGTGTGCGACGAGGCAGTCACCGTGGGTGCTCTGGAGGAAGCAATCCGCAAGGGCGCGAAGGGCCTGCTCAAGGAGGTCACTCTCTTTGATATTTACCAGGGCAAGGGTATTCCCGAGGGCAAGAAATCCGTGGCCTTCAACCTGGTGCTCCGCTCCGACGACCGCTCCCTCACCAGTGAAGAGGCCGATGCGGATGTAAAGAGCATCCTGGAAACTCTGGAGAAGGAGCTGGGGGCGGTGCTGCGCTGATCCCAGCTGCTCTGCAAACGCAGCTTTACCAGCTATAAATTCATCAGCCTCTGTCGGGGTAATCCTCCCTGACAGAGGCTGATTTTTTACTGTTCCCGCTTCCCGGGATAAAATTCCAGGACCGTGGGGTGTTCATGAGAGGGTTTTTCCGCTATACTGAGTCCATGGAAACAGGCCTGTCTCCTCTATTTCCCCTCAAAAAGGAGGACCCCTTTATGACCGAGATGGAATTTGCCGAACGGCTCAAGCGTTTCCGCAAAGCCAAAAACCTGACCCAGCAGGAGCTGGCCGACCAGCTTGGCGTATCCAACAAATCCGTTTCCCGCTGGGAAAGCGGAGGCGGATATCCGGACGTGGCTCTGCTGGCCCCCCTGGCCCGGGCACTGGGCGTAACCGTGGACGCACTGCTGTGCGACGACCCGCCCATCCGCACTCTGGATACCGCCGACTGGCAGAATCTTCTCAGCTTTGCCTTTGCCATCGGCGGCGGCGTGCTGTTTTTCCTGCTGGATCTCTTTATCCCCACGCTGGCCTGCTATCTCCTGTATCTGGGTGCCATGGCCTACGGCGTATATCTCCAAAACCGCTACACCTACCACAGCCGCTGGTTTCGTCTGGCCAACCTGACCATGAATTTCTTTGTCTGCTTCCAGCTCACCGCAGGAGTCGCACAGCTGATCCTGGCACAGTGGTACGCCGGCTCTCTGGCCGCAGGCGACCTGCTCTTTGCAACCATTGACACCGGCCTTCTCTCTGGTCTGACTCTCCCGCTGATCCTTCTCACTTCCGGACGGGCCCTGGCGGCCGCCCTCCTTACCGCCCTGACCGATCTGGTAATCCGAGCTCTATCCGCAGGCCAGCGGCCCCGACTGTCCTGGGGCGGCCAGATCTCTCCCTGGGAGATCGCGCTCTGCGTCCTGTTCCTGCTGCCGCTGCTGTTCTGGGTAGCCTACCGCACACTGTATCTGCCGGAGCTGCTTTACCGCTATCAAAATCTCATCTATATACTTTTGACCGTTTTGTGCTGTCTTGTCTGCTGCCTGATCCTGAGGCGGAAAGAGCACCCTGTCCTCCCGCTGGCTCTGCTGCTTTTTCTGGCGATGTCCGCCGCCCTGTGGGTCCTTGCTGATCGCAGCGCCTGTTGGTCTGTCTCCAGCCAGCAGATCCTCACCACTGACACCGTATCAGACCGCTACCTGCGCTTCGGCCAGTTCATCTGGCCCATGGTTCTCTGGACGGTCCTCTGCCCGGCAGCCTACCTGCTTCTGCGACGCATCAGGATTAATTTGTCGAATATTACATCTCTGTAACATTCCCGCTTTTTCTCTTTACAGATCCGGGAAAAGTGAGTATACTATACGACAGAAGTTTGGAAAGGTGGTGCAGGAGTGGACGATT
>CALXDY010000110.1 GCA_944387225.1 uncultured Oscillospiraceae bacterium
AGGGGCCCACAGACCGGCCGCCCAGCACAAAGCCGCTGACGTCGGTGGTGTGGCGGCGGCAGTAGAGGCCGATCCCCACCATCACCGCAAAAAACACCACCAGCATGGAAAGTTTGATAACCATATCTCCCATTGTTGTTCCCTCTCTTTATGAGCGGTGGAAAGGCTGACGGCCTCTCCTCCGCAGGAATCGAATTCAGCTGTTGTTCTGGACTTCCACCAGACGGCCGCTGCAGTACCGCTCCCGGAGCACCGGCTTCTCGATCTTGCCGGTGGGGTTCCGGGGCACCTTGTCGAAGATGATCTTCCGGGGCCGCTTATACCGGGGCAGCTCCTTGCAGAAGTCGTTGATCTCCTCCTCGGTGCAGGTCATGTCCTCCTTGATCTCGATGATGGCAGCGGCAATCTCACCCAGCCGCTTGTCGGGCAGACCAATGACGGCCACATCCTTGATCTTGTCGTTCTTCCGCAAAAAGTCCTCGATCTGGACGGGATAGAGGTTTTCGCCGCCGGAAATAATCACGTCCTTCTTCCGATCCACCAGGTAAATGAAGCCGTCCTCGTCCACCCGGGCCATATCGCCGGTGAACAGCCAGTCACCCTTGAGGATCTCCTCGGTGGCCTGGGGATTCTTGTAGTAGCAGAGCATCACGCCGGGGCCCTTCACCGCCAGCTCGCCCACCTCGCCCTGGGGCACGTCTTCCCCGTGCTCGTCCACCACCCGGGCGTCCCAGAGGTAGCCGGGCTTGCAGATGGCGCCCACCTTGTGGATGTTCTCCACTCCCAGGTGGACACAGCCGGGACCGATGGACTCGGAGAGGCCGTAGTTGGTGTCGTACTGGTGGTGGGGAAAAATCTTCTTCCAGCGATGGATGAGGCTGGGGGGCACCGGCTGGGCGCCGATGTGCATAAGCCGCCACTGATCCAGATAGTAATCGCTGAGCTTCACCCGGCCGCTCTCGATGGCGTCCAGGATGTCCTGAGCCCAGGGCACCAGCAGCCAGACGATGGTGCACTTCTCCTCGGTGACAGCCCGGAGGATCCACTCCGGCGACACGCCCCGGAGGAGCACCGCCTTGCTGGCGCTGGCCAGGGAGCCGAACCAGTGCATCTTGGCCCCGGTGTGGTAGAGGGGCGGAATGCAGAGGAACACGTCGTCCCGGGTCTGGCCGTGGTGGTGCTGCTCGGTGAGGCAGGAGGAGAAGAGGGCCTTGTGGTTGTGGAGAATGGCCTTGGGAAAGCCGGTGGTGCCGGAGGAGAAGTAGATGGCGGCGTGGTCGCTGGGCTCCAGGTGGACCGGAGGGGCCTCCCAGGAGCAGAAGCTCATGAGCCGCTGGTAGCTCTCCGCAAAGGGAGGCACCTGCTTGCCCACATAGAACATCATCTTCACCCGGCCCAGGTCCGGCAGAATGGGGTCGATCCGGTCCACGAACTCCGGCCCCAGCACCAGCACCTCCACGTCCGCCAAATCCAGGCAGTAGCGGATCTCTTCGCTGGAGTAACGGAAGTTGAGAGGCACCGCCAGGCAGCCCGCCTTCAGGATGCCGAAGTAGATGGGCAGCCACTCCAGGCAGTTCATCAAAAGGATCCCCACCTTGGCTCCCCGCTGGATGCCCCGGCTGAGGAGGAGGTTGGCGAAGCGGTTCGCTTTTTTGTCAAAGTGGCTCCAGGTCATCTCCCGGCGATAGGGCTCGTCGGGCCGGTTGCGCTCGATGAGGCTGAACTCCCGCCAGGTGACGGCGCTGTCCCGCTCCTCGGAGGGGTTGATCTCCACCAGGGCGATCTCATCCCGGTAAAGCCGTGCGTTTCGTTCCAGAAAATCCGTAATGACCATGATCTGCTCTCCTTTTCTTCTCAAAATGCAAAAAAATCGTCCTCTGCCAAAGCAGAGGACGAGAAAATCCCGTGGTACCACCTCAATTTACCGCCGAAAGCGGCCTCATGGAGCCCCAACAGGCCCCCTGCGCGGTATCGGGCGCACCCGTCGCTGCTTACTGCGGGAGGGACGCTCCCGGTTGGGCAGGCCGCTCAGGAGGGTATTGGGCGTCGGCTTCCCCTCCTGCCTCGCACCTGCCGGCAGGTCTCTGAAGGGGATGGTCCGGGCCTACTCGCCTCCGTCATCGCGTTTTGGTATCAACGGAGTACACTCTATCACTTTTAATCGTTAAAGTCAAGAGGGGAGGCAAGAAAAATTTTCCCGGCATCTCAGGTCTCCTGCTTGGGCTTGGGATCCATGGTGAATCCGTTGACGGTGAGATGGGCCACCTGGGTACCGAGATCATCGGTAACATCCACCGTGTAAAGGCAGGTGGCTCGTCCGGCCTTCAGGCACTTGGCCTCTGCGGTGAGGGTCTTGCCCCGGGCAGGGGCGAGGAAGGTGGCAGAGACCTGCTGGGTGACGGTGATGCGAGCGCTGTGGCCGTTGGACGCCACGGCGAAGGTGAAGTCCGCCAGGGTAAAGACAGCGCCCCCCATGGGGACGGAGTTGGCGTTGAGATGAATGGGGCGGATCGGCATGGAGCAGACGGCATAGCCGGGCTGGGCCACGTCGATGATAACGCCGGCAGCCTCGGTGGCAAAGCGGTCACCGGAGAAGCAGGCCCGGATCTGGTCAAGAGTAGGCATGGGGATTTCCTTCTTTCTTCATAAATTTCTATGGGCAGTATCTGCCGTTTTCCGGCGAATTTTTCAATGGGACTGCTGCTCCCGCAGGAAGGCCTGAATCTGGGCGTTCACCTCTTCCAGCTCCCACCGGAGATCCCCGGCGGACACCCGCTGGGCTCCGTGGCCTAAGATCATGATCTGCTCCAGTCCGTCGGAGGTGGCCACCTTCACCCGGTACTTCCGGGCCAGCTCATAGG
>CALXDY010000111.1 GCA_944387225.1 uncultured Oscillospiraceae bacterium
AGAGCGGGGATATGGACCTTGGACATGGCACATGTCCAAGTCCATCTGCTCCCCGCGGACCCCCGGCACGTTTTTGGTTCCTTTTGTCGTGTAACAAAAGGAACCCGCCCGCAGGCGGAACCTCCCCGCTTTCTTGTAAGAAAGCGGGGCAAAGAATTTTCGCGGAAAGCTCCGCTTTCCTTCTCGCCGCCTGGAGTTTGGATATGGCTCCACACCCCAGCACCAGAGAAAAACCCCCGTTTGGGACCACTGGGGACAGCGGTCCCAAACGCAGACATCCCCGAAAACAAATTTCCAACTTCCAACGGAGGTATGATGATGTACGGCATGGGCACCATCGTCAATGTGCTGGCCATTGTGGCCGGCGGTCTCATCGGCATGCTGCTGAAAGGCGGCCTGAAAGAGCATATCCAACAGGGCATGATCCGTGCCATGGGTCTGGCCACCCTGTTTATCGGGGCCTCCGGAGCGCTCCAGGGGATGCTGACCGTGTCCCAGGGGGCGCTGGTTTCTGTGGGGACCCGGGACACCCTGATGATGATTTTGTCTCTGGCTCTGGGCACCCTGGTGGGGGAGCTGCTGGATTTGGATGGAAAGATGGAGGGGCTGGGGGTCTGGCTGAAGAGCCTGGCCGACCGCAGCGGCGGCGACACCCAGTTTGTCCAGGGCTTCGTCACGGCTTCCCTCACCGTGTGTATCGGGGCCATGGCCATTGTGGGCTCCATCCAGGACGGCCTGTCCGGCGACCCGTCCACCCTGTATACCAAGGCCATCCTGGACTTTCTCATTGTGATGATTTTCGCCTCCACCTACGGTAAGGGCGCCATCTTCTCCGCCCTGCCCGTGGGGGTGCTCCAGGGCAGCGTCACCCTCTGCGCCGGGCTGCTGTCTCCCTTCTTCTCCCAGGATGTGATTGCCAGCCTGTCCTACCTGGGCAGTATGCTCATCTTCTGCGTGGGCGTCAATCTCTGCTTCGGGCCCCGGTTCAAGGTGGCAAACCTCCTCCCTGCCCTCCTCTTCATCGCCCTACTTTCTTGAAAGAAAGTAGGCAAAGAACTTTCCCGGAAAGCTCCGCTTTCCTTCGCGCCGCCTAAAGTTGGGATTGGGTTCCGCACACCAACACGAAAGACAGTGCGCCCGCAGGGGCCAATCCTCTTAATGTACCGGAATGGCGACGACGAAATCATCTCTCCACTCTTCACTCTCCACTCTTCACTCTCCACTCTTCACTCTCCACTCTTCACTCTCCCGCCCCCCGCCTGTGGGCCAAAAAATCTCGACCATCGAAAAAAATTGTGATATAATGGCGGATGTATGCCATGCGTAGGAAGGTGATTCCCATGAAAACCCAGGACGAGGTCTGGTCCATTGTCCAGACCCTGAAGGAGCTCTATCCCGACGGGATCTGTTCCCTGAATTACGAAAAGGACTATGAGCTGCTGTTTGCCGTGCGGATGTCCGCACAATGCACCGACCAGCGGGTGAATTTGGTCACCCCCGGTCTGTTCGCCCGCTTCCCCACTCTGGAGGCCCTGGCGGGGGCCGACGTGGCGGAGGTGGAGGAGCTGATCCACTCCACCGGCTTTTTCCGGGCCAAGGCCCGGGACATTGTTCTGGGGGCTCAGATGATTCTCCGGGACTACGGCGGCAAGGTGCCCGGCACCATGGAGGAGCTGCTCCGCATCCCCGGCGTGGGCCGGAAGACGGCCAATCTCCTGCTGGGCGATTTGTACCACGTGCCCGGTGTGGTGGTGGCGGACACCCACTGCATCCGCATCGCCGGGCTGCTGGGTCTCACCGACGGCAGCAAGGATCCCGGCAAGGTGGAGCAGCAGCTCCGGGCCATCCTGCCCCCGGAGGAGTCCAACAATTTCTGTCACCGTCTGGTGCTGTTTGGCCGGGCGGTGTGTGTCGCCCGCCGGCCCCAGTGCGGCTGCTGCCCTCTGGCCCCCTGGTGCGACTATTTCAACCGGCAGGGGAAGTAAGTCCCCGCCCCATTCTGGAGAGAGAAGTGAGCTTTTTGTGAAAAAATCCATGATCTACCGCTGGCTGTTTTACATTCTGGGCATGCTGATCCTGGCCCTGGGTCTGACCCTGAACACCAAGACCGGGCTGGGGGTCTCCCCCATCATCTCGGTGTCCTTCGCCGTGTCCCAGATCTGGGGCTTCAACTTCGGCGACGCCACCTTTGTGCTGTATATCCTGTGTGTGGCCGGGGAGATCGCCCTCCAGCGCCGCCGGAACCTGATCAGCAACCTGCTCCAGATCCTGGTCAGCCTGGTATTCAGCCGGGTGCTGAACGTATACGACGCCCTGATTACCTATGACAACACCCTCCACTCCCTGCCGGAGAATCTGCTGATGCTGGCCGCGGCTATGATCTGCACCGGCGTGGGTGCTGCCCTCAGCGTCAACGCCCACCTGGCCGCCAATCCCGGCGACGGCATTGTGGCCGCCATCGGGGAGGCCATCGGCAAGGAGCAGGGCGTGGCCAAGAACATTGTGGATATCTCCTGTGTCGTCTTTACCTGTATTCTATCCTTCCTGGCGGTTGGCCGGGTGGTGGGCATCGGCCTGGGCACCCTGTGCGCCATGATCTGCGTGGGCCGGGTCATCAGCTTCTTCAACAAGCGCTGGAAGGTGTCCATGCTCCGCCTGTCCGGCCTGGAACCCCCCATGGAGGTGACTGCCGCGTGAGTTATCAGCCCCTGGCCGACGAGATCCGGCCCAAAACCCTGGATGAGGTGGTGGGGCAGCAGCATATCCTGGGAAAGGACGGCCTGCTCCGCCGGATCATCGAGGGGGGCGAGGTGCCCAACCTGATTTTCTACGGGCCCTCCGGCACCGGCAAAACCACTGTGGCCAACCTGATCGCCCAGCGCACCCGCCGCCCCCTCCATCGGCTCAACGCCACCACCGCCTCCATCGCCGACATTAAGGAGATTCTGTCCCAGGTAGGCACCCTTCTGGCTCCTGACGGGGTGCTGCTGTACCTGGATGAGATCCAGTATTTCAACCGCAAGCAGCAGCAGTCCCTCCTGGAGTTTATGGAAAGCGGCAAGCTCACCCTCATCGCCTCCACCACGGAGAATCCCTACTTCTACGTGTTTGGGGCGGTGCTGTCCCGGGCCACGGTGTTTGAGTTCAAGCCCGTCACCGCCCAGGACGTCCTGCCTGCGGTGGATCGGGGGGTGAAGCTGCTCCAGCAGCGGCTGGGCTGCCCCATCGTGCTGGAGCCCGGCGTTGCCCAGCATATCGCCACCGCCTGCGGCGGCGACGTGCGCAAGGCCATGAATGCCCTGGAGCTGCTGGTCTCCGCCGCCCCCCGGAAGGGGGACGCTCTTTCCGTTTCCCTGGCTGACGCTCAGACGGCGGCGCAGAAGTCCGCCCTGCGGTATGACCGGGAGGGCGACAATCACTTTGACGCCGCCTCCGCCCTGATGAAGTCCCTCCGGGGCTCCGACCCAGACGCCGCCCTCCACTACCTGGCCCGGCTGCTGGAGGCGGGGGATCTGATCACCGCCATCCGCCGCATTCTCTGCTCCGCCAGCGAGGATGTGGGCATGGCCTATCCCCAGGCCGCCCTGATCGTCAAGGCCTGCGTGGACAATGCCCTCCAGTTGGGCTTGCCCGAGGCCCGGCTGCCCCTGGCGCAGGCGGTGGTGCTGCTGGCCACCGCTCCCAAGTCCAACTCCGTCTATATGGGCATCGCCCAGGCTATGGCCGACGTGAAGGCAGGCTTGGGCGGCGACATCCCCAGGGAGCTGCAAAACGTCCACGCCGACTCCGCCGGCATGGAGCGGGAGCAGGGCTACCTCTACCCCCACGACTTCCCCCACCACTGGGTTAAGCAGCAGTATCTGCCCAATGAGCTGAAGGATCGGGTATACTATCGGTACGGAGACAATAAGACGGAACAGGCCGCCCTGCGCTACTGGCAGGCCATCAAAGGGGAGGAGAAACCGTGAATATCCAGGTCAACGATGTGCTCAAACTGAAAAAGACCCACCCCTGCGGCAGCCAGCTGTGGACGGTGCTCCGGGTGGGCATGGATTTCAAGATCCAGTGCCAGGGCTGCGGACACCAGGTCATGCTCCCCCGCAGCAAGGTGGAAAAAAACATCCGCCAGGTCATCCGCAACGGCACCGTACTTTCTTGAAAGAAAGTAGGCAAAGAACTTTGTCGGAAAGCTGCGCTTTCCTTCTCGCCGCCTGGGGTTTGGACTTGTTTTCTGACTCCAGCACGAAAGAAAACCCCCGCACAAAGCCTCTTGCCTTATGAGCGTTAACTACTGTCCTCCATAAAAGGTGATTCGACCTCCTATGGGGGACCGGGGGTAGAGCGGGGATATGGACCTTGGACGGGCTGGCACAGCACGGGCAAGTCCATCTGCTCCCCGCGGACCCCCGGCACGTTTTTGGTTCCTTTTGTCGTGCAACAAAAGGAACCCGCCCGCAGGCGGAACCTACTTTCTTAGAAGAAAGTAGGCAAAGAACTTTGTCGGAAAGCTGCGTTTTCCTTCTCGCCGCAAGAAGTTGAAATCAAATTCCCCATCCCAGCACGAAAGACAAACCTCTATCATTTCCAACTCCCAATTCAGGAAAGGTGGTTGTTTCCCATGCGTTACGACAGCGATTTACTCTATCGTCCCCCCGGGGAATGGAAAAGCTATCTGCTCCAGTGCACCATCGGCTGTTCCCATAACAAGTGTACCTTCTGCACCATGTACAAGAGCAAGAATTTCCGCATCCGTCCGGTGGCGGAGATTCTGGAGGATATCGACATGGCCCGGGACTACTACGGCCCCGGCTTGAAGCGGGTATTTCTCATGGATGGCGACGCGCTGGTGATGAAAACCGACGACCTGATCGCCGTGCTGAACAAGCTGTATGCCACCTTCCCTTCCCTGGAGAAGGTGACCACCTACGCCGGACCCAAGAGCACCCTGGCCAAGACGCCGGAGGAGCTGCGGGCCATCCGTCAGGCGGGTCTGAACCGGGCCTACCTGGGGGTGGAGAGCGGCAGCGATAAGGTGCTGCATGACATCTGCAAGGGCGTGGACGCGGCGCAGATGCTCCAGGCGGGCCGGGCCTTGGTGGAGGCGGGCTTTGACCTGTGGGCCATTATCATTATGGGCCTGACCGGCCAGGACGGGGACTGGGAGGAGCATATCCTGTCCACCGCCAAAATCATCAATGAGATGAAGCCCCGCCACCTGTCCGCCATGACCTTCGCCCCCGCCAAGGGCACCCCCATGGGGGACGACGTGCTGGCCGGACGGTTCAAGGTGTGTACGCCTGACCAGATTCTGGCCGAGTGCCGCCTGCTGCTGGAGCATCTGGATGTGGATCCCCTCCACTTCACCAGCAACCACGCCTCCAACTATCTGCCCCTGAAGGGCGGACTGCCGGAGGATAAGGAGAAGTTCCTTCACCTGCTGGATGAGGCCCTGGCGGGCAAGATCCGCCTGCGCAAAACCCTCAACCGCGGCATCTAACCCGCTTTCTTGTAAGAAAGCGGGACAAAGAACCTTCCGGAAAGCTGGCGCTTTCCTCCGCGCCGCATTGGGAAAGAGTGAAGAGTTGAGAGTGAAGAGTGGAGATTTCCTCGCCGCTGCTGCCCCGCACAAAGGCAATTTTCCTATCCGGGCGCACAAAGCG
>CALXDY010000112.1 GCA_944387225.1 uncultured Oscillospiraceae bacterium
GCCGCCGCCGTGGTGCTGGGCGTGGGCCGGGCCATCGGCGAGGCCATGGCCATCCTGATGGTGGCCGGCAACGTGGCCAACATGCCCGGCCTGCTGACCAGCGTGAAGTTCCTTACCACCGGTATCGCCAGCGAGCTGTCTTATTCCAGCGGTCTGCAGCGCCAGGCGCTGTTTTCCATCGGACTTGTGCTGTTCCTGTTCATCATGTGCATCAATGTGCTGCTGAACGTATTTCTGAAGCGGAGCAAGGAGGACTGAAGCCATGACCAATTCCATCGTGGGAGAGTTCCCCACCCAGTCCGGAAAGAAGGTGGGCCTGTCCCCCCGCCGCCGGGCCTACGAGGTGGGAATGCGCACCCTGGTCTACACAGCCGCCGGGCTGGTGGTGGCGCTGCTGGTGTTCCTGCTGGGCTACATCTTCTACAAGGGCATTCCCAATCTGACGTGGGAGTTCCTTACCTCGGAGGAAAGCGTGCTCAATGACGTGGAGGGTATTCTCCCCGCCATTCAGAACACCATTTACGTGATTGTCGCCACCCTGGTGGTGGTGTTGCCTCTGGGGGTGGGTGCCGCCGTCTATCTGACGGAGTACGCCACCAACCACCGTCTGGTCACCGCCATCGAGTACGCTACCGAGACTTTGGCGGGCATCCCCTCCATCCTTTACGCGCTGGTGGGTGTGCTCATCTTCGGCGAGGCGCTGGGCATGGGCAAAACCCTGATCGCCGGCTCCATGACCCTGGTGATCATGACCCTGCCCACCATCATCCGCACCACCCAGGAGTCTTTGAAGACGGTGCCCCAGAGCTACCGGGAGGGTTCTCTGGGCCTGGGCGCGGGCAAATGGCACATGATCCGCACCGTGGTGCTGCCCTCCTCGGTGGACGGCATTGTTACCGGATGCATCCTGGCCATTGGGCGCATCGTGGGTGAGTCGGCGGTACTGCTGTATACGGTGGGCATGAGCATGACCATGCAGGACTATTTCCGGGACGGGCTGACCAGCCTGTTCCAAAGCTCCGGCTCCACCCTCACTGTGGCCCTGTACGTTTACGCCAAGGAGCGGGCGGACTTTGATCTGGCCTTTTCCGTGGCTGTGGTGCTGCTGGTGATCACCCTGGTCATCAATCTGGCGGCCAAACTGGTGGGCAGGAGCCTGAGAAAGAAGGAAAGGTAGGAAACGAAAGCATGAATGAAACAGTCATTCTTCAGGCTCAGGACCTGAACCTGTATTATGGAGAAAATCACGCTCTGAAATCCATCAACATGGAGATTCCGGAGCATCAGATCACCGCCCTGATCGGTCCTTCCGGCTGCGGAAAGTCCACCTTCCTGCGGAGCATCAACCGCATGAACGACCTGATCCCCAGCGTCCGCATTGAAGGCTCCCTCTTTTATCGGGGCGAGGATATCTACGCCGCCGGTCGGGATGTGACCGACCTGAGAAAGCGCATCGGCATGGTGTTTCAAAAGCCCAATCCCTTCCCCATGTCCATCTATGACAACGTGGCCTACGGCCCCCGCACCCACGGCATCCGCAGCAAGGTGAAGCTGGATGAAATCGTGGAGGAATCCCTGCGAGGGGCGGCTATTTGGGACGAGGTGAAGGACCGACTGAAAAAGTCCGCCCTGGGCCTGTCCGGCGGCCAGCAGCAGCGTCTGTGCATTGCCCGGGCTCTGGCGGTCAAGCCCGACGTACTGCTCATGGATGAGGCTACCTCGGCCCTGGATCCCATCTCCACCAGTAAGATCGAAGACCTTGCGGTGGAGCTGAAAAAGGATTATAGTATCATCATGGTGACCCACAACATGCAGCAGGCCGCCCGCATCTCCGACAAAACCGCCTTCTTCCTCCTGGGAGAGCTGATCGAGTACGGCGACACGGAGCAGATTTTCTCCATGCCCAGGAACCAGAAAACGGAGGATTACATCACGGGGAGGTTTGGATAATGCGGGACAGATTCAACGAACAGCTGGAACAGCTGAATGTGGAGCTGATCAAAATGGGGGCCCTGTGCGAGGAGTCCATCTCCGCCGCCGCCAAGGCCCTGATGGAGGGGGACGCCGCCCTGCGGGAGACGGCCTACGCCGCGGAGCGGGAGATCGACCAAAGCGAGCGGATCATTGAGGGGCTGTGTATGCGGATGCTGCTTCAGCAGCAGCCGGTGGCCCGGGATCTGCGGACCATCTCCGCCGCTCTGAAAATGATTTCCGACATGGAGCGCATCGGCGATCAGGCCGCCGACATCGCCGAAATCGCCCGAGACATTCAGAATAGCCCCATCCCGGCGGATATCCCTCTGGGGGAAATGGCCCGGGGCGCCATCGCCATGGTCACCGACAGTGTGGAATCCTTTGTACGGAAGGATCTGGAGCTGGCTCGGCGGATCATCGCCCGGGACGATGAGATCGACAACATGTTCCTGGCGGTGAAGCAGAACCTGATTCAGCGCATCGGCGGGGGCGACAACGGGGAGCTGTGCGTGGACATTTTGATGATCGCCAAATACTTTGAGCGGATCGGCGACCACGCGGTGAACCTGGCCGAGTGGGTGGAATACTCCATCACCGGTTGCCACAGCGGAGGAAAGGCATAATCGAAAGGGACAGACGGGCTGCCGCTGTCCCTTTTTGGGAGGATAGGTGATCACAGTGATCTATGTGTTGGAGGACGACGCCAGCATCCGGAAGCTGGTAATCTACACCCTGCACAGCCAGGGGATGGAGGCGGAGGGCTTTGAGCGTCCGTCGGAATTCTGGCAGGCCTTCCAGGGGAAGCGTCCCCAGCTGGTGCTGCTGGACATTATGCTGCCGGAGGAGGACGGCCTTCAGGTACTCCGCCGCCTGCGGGGGATGCCCGGGGGCGGGAGCCTGCCGGTGATTCTGCTCACCGCCAAAAGCACGGAGTATGACAAGGTGCTGGGCCTGGACGAGGGGGCGGACGACTACGTGGCCAAGCCCTTCGGCATGATGGAGCTGATGGCCCGCATTCGAGCCGCCCTGCGCCATGGCGGGCAGGAGCGGCAGGAGGAGCGCACCTACACTCTGGGCAGCCTGTTTGTGGATCCTGCCCGACACATTGTGCGGGTGGATGGGCAGGATGTGACCCTGACGCTGAAGGAGTACCAGGTGCTGTGCCTGCTGCTGGAACGTCCGGGCACGGTGTTTACCCGGGATCAGCTGCTCAACATCATCTGGGGCTACGAATTTGACGGAGCCAGCCGGACGGTGGATGTGCACATCCGCACCCTGCGCCAGAAGCTGGGGGAGGCGGGCGGCTGCATCGAGACCGTGCGGGGTGTGGGCTATAAGATAAGCGGAGGATAAGAACTTATGGGCGGACATACCATGACGGGCAGGCTTTTTCGAGCCTCTGTGGCGGTGGCCGTAGGGGTGATGGCCCTGTCCATCCTTTTGTTTTTGGGGGTCCTGTACCAGTACTTCACCGACCGGATGATGGATAACCTGGCCACGGAGGCCGCATTGGTTTCCCAGGGGGTGGAGCTCCAGGGGGAGGACTATCTGGACGGGCTGTGGACGGAAAGCCGCATCACCTGGGTGGCGGAGGACGGCACCGTGCTCTATGACAGCGTCACCGATCCGGCGACCATGGAAAACCACGGGGACCGGGAGGAGATTCGGGAGGCGATGGACGGGCTGACCGGCACCGCCCGGCGGTACTCCACCACTCTGTCCCAGCAGACGCTGTATGCCACCCAGCGGCTGGAGGACGGCAGCGTGATCCGTGTGGCCGGCGCCCAGAGCACCGTTTGGGTGCTGCTGCTGGCCATGGTGCAGCCGGTGCTCATTATTCTGGTGCTGGCACTGCTGCTGTCGGCGCTCATAGCCCGGAGGCTGGCACGCCGGATCATCCAGCCCATCTCCGATCTGGATCTGGAGCATCCGGAGGCCTGTGACGCCTATGACGAGCTGGCGCCCCTGCTGGGCCGCCTCCGCAGGCAGCAGGAAACCATCCGCAGCCAGCTGACCGCCCTGCGCCAGCGGCAGCAGGAGTTTACAGCCCTGACGGAGAACATGTCCGAGGGATTCCTTCTGCTGGACGGTCAGGGCCACGTCCTGTCCCACAACACCGGCGCACTGCGCCTGCTGAATGCCGAGGAGCCGGCGGGGGAGGTCAACGCGCTGGTGCTCAACCGCAGCGAGGCCTTCCGCCGGGGGGTGGAGGAGCTGCTGGAGGGACGGCAGAGCCGTCAGATGCTGAAAATCAACGGGCGGTTTTGTCAGATGCTGGCCAACCCCGTGATGGAAGAGGGAAAAACCGCCGGCGGCGTCATCGTGCTGCTGGATGTAACGGAATCGGAGCGGCGGGAGGAGCTGCGGCGGGAGTTTACTGCCAACGTCTCCCACGAGCTGAAGACGCCGCTCACCTCCAT
>CALXDY010000113.1 GCA_944387225.1 uncultured Oscillospiraceae bacterium
ATGGTTTTTTTGCGCCCATTTTCCGCCAAATGCCCACCTGCCGGAACAGGAAAGGAGGCAGAGGCCAATGAACTACAACATCAATGAGGTGGTGAAGACCACCGCTCAGCACCCTGACTATGAGGGTGAAATCATCCAGCTCCTCCGCAGCAATCTGACCCCCAAGGTCATGGTGGAACGGATCCGGGACTACCATGAAAACGATATTGCGGCGGCTCTGGAGCAGATGACTCCGGAGGATCGTGCCCGGGTATACACCATTCTGGACGCATCCACCCTGGCGGATATCCTGGATTACGCCCAGGATGCACAAACCCTGCTGGATGAGCTGACCATCCGGAAGCGGATGGACGTGCTGGCCCATCTGGAACCCCAGACGGCGGCGGAATACCTTCGCCAACTGGACAAAAACCATCGGCAGAGCCTGCTGGAGCTGATGGACGGGCAGGCCCGCTCCCAGCTGCTTCTGGTGTCCTCCCTGAATGAGGATGAAATCGGCAGCAAAATGTCCACCAACTACATCTCCATCCCTGCCGGCGTCACAATCAAAGAGGCCATGGGCCAGCTGGTCCGGCAGGCGGCGGACAATGACAACATCACGACCCTGTATGTGGTGGATGAAGCCGGTGCTCTCGTAGGAGCCATTGATCTGAAGGATCTGATCATCGCCCGGGAGGGCACAGATCTGGAAGATATCACCATGACCTCCTACCCCTACGTCTACATGACAGAGCAGATTCAGGACTGCATGGAGCGCATCAAGGACTACTCCGAGGACTCCATTCCCGTGCTGGACTCTAACAACGTGCTGCGGGGCGTCCTCACCTCCCAGGATCTCACCCAGCTGGTGGACGACGAGATGGGAGAGGACTACGCCATGCTGGCCGGTCTGACGGCGGAGGAAGATCTGCAGGAACCGCTGAAAAAAAGCATCGCCAAGCGCCTGCCCTGGCTGATCGTCCTGCTGGGCCTGGGCCTGGTGGTGTCCAGCGTTGTGGGTGCTTTTGAACATGTGGTGGCCCACCTGGCCCTGATCGTCAGCTTCCAGTCCCTGATTCTGGATATGGCAGGCAACGTGGGCACCCAGTCCCTGGCCGTCACCATCCGGGTACTGATGGACGAGGAGCTCAGCGGCAAAGAGAAGCTGTTTTTGGTGGTCAAGGAGGCCCGGGTGGGGCTGGTCAACGGCTTCATTCTGGGTGGGCTGGCCATCCTCCTGATCGGACTTTACCTGGTGCTGCTGAAAAGCCAGACCCTTCTGCTGGCCTTCTCTGTCTCTTTGTGCACCGGTATTGCCCTGGTCGTCTCCATCCTGCTCTCCAGCGTGACTGGCACCGTGGTCCCCATCCTGTTCAAAAAATTCGGCGTAGATCCTGCGGTGGCCTCCGGTCCCCTGATCACGACCCTGAACGACCTGGTGGCCGTAATCACCTACTACGGTCTGGCCTGGATCCTGCTGATTCGGTTTCTGAATCTGTGATCCATATACATTCGCCCGTTCCGGCATCTCACCGGAACGGGCTTTTTGTGTCCTTCCCCATCCCCCCACATTTTTCCCGTTTTCCTATTGACAACGATCCTTGTCAGTGCTATCCTACATTTGACAAAGATAGTTGTCATACTGACATGTATTCTTGTCAGGAAGGAGGGAACTGCCGTGCCGCTTGGGAATCGATTAAAAGAACTGCGGGCGGCGAAGGGGCTCAACCAGCAGGCACTTGGAACATTGGTAGGAGCCTCCCGCCAGACCATCAGTCTCATCGAGCGTGGGGATTATAACCCCTCCATCACCCTGGCCCTTCGCATCGCCAAGGTATTCGGAACCACGGTGGATCAGGTATTTTATCTCACAGAGGAGGATGACCTATGAAACAGGAAAAACGCAAATCCGGGATAACCCTCCGGTTTGTGATAACTATGGTGGTATGTGCCGCTCTGGGCGGCGCGGGCGGTGTATTAGCCGCCAGACTGGGAGACAATTTCCCGGAAATGGCTGCTCAGATTAACCGAGTGCTGGCCTCCGCGGGGCTTTGGTGGTTTCTTCCGGGCTTCATTCTGCTGACCGTGGGCTCGGTCTACTACCTCCGGGGCAAAGCACTGCTGCCTCAGGCGGAGGAGGACGACTCCTCCTTCCGGGAGGCTGACCGGCGGCTGTGCCTGGCCCTGATCCTGTCTAACGCCGGCATGGTATGGGTCTTTGTGGCAATAGGGATCAGTATTCAGGCCCTGTGGGCCAACCAACAGGCCATGTGGCTAGGCGGCCAGCTTTTGCAGGTAGGCAGTCTGGCGGAGGCCGTGCTGCTGGTGGTGTTTCTGGTGGCTCAGCTGGTATGGATTATGGCTTTACAGGCCTTGACAATAGGGGCTACCAAGGTCATCCACCCGGAAAAGCGAGGCAGTGTGTTTGATACCAAGTTTCAAAAGGACTGGTACCAAAGCTGCGACGAGGCAGAGCGGCAGCAGATCGGCCAGTGCAGTTACTTTACGTTCCGGCTAATGAATGTGCTCTTCCCCGCAGCCATGGTGATTTTACTTCTCCTGGCCACCATCAATCAGGCCCAGCCTGGGTGGATTCTTCTGGTAGGCGGGCTTTGGATGGCCCAGCTGGTTGGCTACCAGGGAATGGCATACCACCTGGATCACGGTAAAAAACGGGATCTCCGCTGACGTTCCCACAATGTAAAACGGCGCCCCGCCGGAACGTTTCCGGCGGGGCGCCATGATTTTGGTCTGGTTACTGCTCCTCCAGCAGCTGTTCCATCTCATCCAGCAGGCGGCCGAACAGATCCAGGGCGGACTGGACCGGCTGAGGCGTGGTCATATCCACCCCCGCCCCCTTCAGCAGGTCGATGGGATCCTGGCTGCACCCACCGGACAGGAAGCGGAGGTAATCGGCCACAGCCCCCTCCCCCTCGTCCAGGATCCGCCGGGACAGGGCGATAGCGGCGGAGTAGCCGGTGGCGTACTGGAACACGTAGTAGTCGTAGTAGAAATGGGGAATTCTGGCCCACTCCAGGGCAATCTGGGGGTCAGACACCATATCCGGCCCGAAGTAATCCCGATTCAGAGCCAGGTACTCCTGGCTGAGCAGCTCAGCAGTGAGGGTCTCCCCCTGCGCCACCAGCTGTCCCAGACGCAGCTCAAACTCGGCGAACATGGTCTGGCGGTACAGAGTGCCCTTGAACTGCTCCAGGAAATGGTTGATCAGCCAGGCCCGCTGCCGCTTGTCCTGGGTCTTGCCCAGCAGACGCTCCATCAGCAGGGCCTCGTTGCAGGTGGAGGCCACCTCCGCCACGAAAATCACATAGTCCCGGTACACCGTGGGCTGATCCCGGTTGGAGCGGTAGGAATGGACGGCATGACCCAGCTCATGGGCCAGGGTGAACATGCTGTCCAGGTCGTCCTGGTAGTTCAGCAGGATATAGGGATGAACCAGAGCGCCGGACATATAGCCCCCGGAGCGCTTGCCCACGTTTTCATACACATCGATCCACCGGCTGTCCAGCGCCTCCCGGATCACCGAGCGGTACTCCTCCCCCAGGGGCGCCAGAGCCTGATACACCGTTTCAGCCGCCTGGGCATAGGGGATGGAGCTGTCCACCCCGGACACCATGGGGGCGTACACATCGTACATGTGCAGTTCCTCCACCCCCAGCAGCTGTTTCCGCAGGCGGACATAGCGGTGCAGTTTGTCCAAATTGGCCCGGACCGTGGAAATCAGATTGTGGTACACCGACTCCGGCACGTGGGTACCGTCCAGGGAGGCGGCCAGGGGACTGTCATACTTCCGGGCGGCCGCAAAGAACTGCAGCTGCTTCATCTGGGCGGACAAGGTGGCGGCCATGGCGTTTTTCACCCCGCCGTATACCTGATACAGGTTTTCAAAGGCGGAGCGGCGGAGGGAGCGATCCTCGCTGCTCATCAGCACGGTGAAGGAGCCGTTGGACAAAGGGTGCTCCTCCCCCCTGCCATCCACCGCCGGCGGGAAGGTCAGGTCCGCATCAGACAGCTTGGAGAAAATGTCCTCCGGCCCCTGGGCCAGCTCTCCGGCGGCAGCCAGCAGCCGCTCCTCGCTCTGGGACAGGGTATGGGCCCGGCGGCGCTGGATATTAAAAAAGTACCGGCGGAACAGCTCCAGCTCCGGCTTCTCTGCGAAAAATTGATCCAGCTTCTCCTGGGGGATCTCCAGCACCTGGGGCACCTCAAAGGCCACCGCCTCCAGGAAGGAGACGTACAGGGTGGTAATCCGCCCCACCAGGGCCTGGTACTTGGCCTCCCGGGTATCCTCATCGCTCTTGCGCTGGGCATAGTTCATCAGGCGGGACAGCCGTTCCCCGGCGTCCTGCCCCAGAGTAACAAAGGCATACAGGGTGTCCGCCGACTCCCCCAGCCGTCCCTCATATCCCGCCAGCTCCTCCACCTGGCCCTTCAGGCGGACAAAGTCCTCCTCCCAAGCCTGATCCGTGGGGTATAGATGGGTGGTATCCCAGGTAAATTCCTGGGGAATCTCACTGCGCTGAGGGATGGTTTTTGCTGTTGACATGGTATCGCTCCTTCCGTGACGCTATGATAAACCTGGGTGCAAAGACCACTGGATTTCTCTTTACCATTGTTGCCATTCTATTGTATACTATAAGGGCACACAGCTCAAGACGAATGATGAGAAATCTCCTTCCCACCATCCAGCCGGTGAGCGAGCTACATAAGGAGGAATTCTACATGGATTGGGTACACAATATGTTTGACCTCACAGGTAAAACCGCCATCGTCACCGGCGGCGCCACCGGGCTGGGCCGGGCCATGGCCGAGGGCCTGCACAAGGCAGGCGCGCAGCTGGTGCTCATCGCCCGAAATGAGCAGCGCCTGGAGCAGGCGGCCAAAGAAATGGGTCGGGAGGGCGCCCCGGTAAGCTGGGTGTCCGGCGATCTCAGCCGTCTGGAGAACATCCCCGATATCTATCAAAAGGCCCTGGATCCGTTGGGCGGGCGGCTGGACATTCTGGTAAACAACGCCGGCATCCAGCACCGGTGCAAAGCGGTGGACTTCCCTCTGGAGAAGTGGAACGCCATTGTGGACACCAACCTCAGCGCCGTATTCGCCCTGGCACAGCAGGCGGGACGCACCATGCTGGCCCAGGGACATGGGCGAATCATCAATATCGCCTCCATGACCTCCTACTTCGGCAGCGAGCTGATCCCCGCTTACGCTGCCAGCAAGGGAGGTGTGATGCAGCTGACCAAAGCGCTGGCCAACGAGTGGACACAGGGCGGCGTCAACGTGAACGCCATTGCCCCCGGCTACATGGTCACCGAGCTCACCGGCGACATGGAGCAGAAAAACCCCGCCCAGTACCAGGAGGTCACCCGCCGCATCCCCGCCCGCCGCTGGGGCCGGCCGGAGGATCTCCAGGGCGTGGTGGTCTTTTTGGCCAGCGAAGCCAGCGCCTACCTCTCCGGAACCATCATTCCTGTGGACGGCGGATATCTGGGTAAATAAATCCGTTTTCATCCCGACGCCCGGGGCGGCTCTCTCCAGCCGTCCCGGGCTTTTGCTTAAAAAAGGAAATCCCCTCTTGACAAATTGCACAAGGAATAGTATCATACAACATGTCTTTAGCAGACTAACGAATAGAAGTTTTCGAGAGGAGGGCGCCCTATGTCCCGGTTTCTCAGCCGCTCGCTGGCCGCTCTGGCCCCTTATACCCCTGGGGAGCAGCCTCAGGATCGGCGCTATATCAAGCTGAACACCAACGAATCCCCCTATCCCCCGGCCCCCGGCGTGCTGGACGCCCTGAACCGGCAGGAGGCCGCCGACCTGCGTCTGTACTCCGACCCGGAGGCCAAGGCCCTGAAAGCCGCCCTGGCCGCTCAGTACGGACTGGAGCCCCAAAACGTGTACGTGGGCAACGGCTCGGACGAGGCATTGAACTTTGCCTTTATGGCTTACGCCACCGATGGCCGCGGGGTCGCCTTTGCCGACATCACCTATGGATTCTACCCTGTATTCGCCGACCTGTACCGCATTTCCCCCCGGATCATCCCTCTGGATGGAGCGTTCCGTCTGCGTGGGGAGGATTACTACGGGCTGAACCAGACCATCGTCATTGCCAACCCCAATGCCCCCACCGGCCTGGCCCTCAGCCGGGCGGAGATGGAGGAGATCATCAAGCGCAACCCGGACAGTGTGGTGGTGGTGGACGAGGCCTATGTGGACTTCGGCGGCGAAAGCTGTGTGCCCCTGATCCCCAAGTACGATAATCTGCTGGTGGTGCAGACCTACTCCAAGTCCCGCTCCATGGCAGGCGCCCGGCTTGGCTACGCTTTGGGCAGTGAGACCCTGATTCAGGATCTGGAGACCATCAAATTCTCCACCAACCCCTACAATGTCAACCGCCTGACCCTTCGGGCCGGGGCAGCCGCCCTGGCGGAGCAGGCGTATTTCGACGATAACTGCCGGAAGATTATGGACACCCGGGCCTACACCAAGGCCGCTTTGGAGGATATGGGATTCACCGTGCTGGACTCCAAGGCAAACTTTCTCTTTGCCAAAACCCCCGCCCTGTCCGGCCTGGAGGTTTACCGCCGGTTGAAGGAAAAGGGCATTCTGGTGCGCCACTTTGAAAAGGATCCCATCCGGGACTTTAACCGCATTACCATCGGAACCAGGGAGCAGATGGACGCCATGCTCCAGGCTCTGAACGAAATTCTGAACTAGGTGATGGATATGAGACAGGCTGAGATAACCCGCAACACCAACGAGACCCAGATCCGTCTCTCTCTCTGTCTGGACGGACGGGGGGACAGCCAGATTGAAACCGGCGTGGGCTTTCTGGATCACATGCTTACCCTGCTGGCCCGCCACGGACGGATGGATCTGGCCCTGACCTGCGTGGGAGACACCCAGGTGGACGACCACCACAGCGTGGAAGATATCGGCATCGCCCTGGGCCAGGCCTTTGCCCAGGCTCTGGGCGACAAGCGGGGAATCCAGCGGTACGCCTCCCTCCACCTGCCTATGGACGAGGCGCTGATTCTCTGCGCGGTGGATCTGTCCGGTCGGGGCGGCTACTACGACGATCTGGACATCCCCACGGAAAAGATCGGCTCCTTCGACACCCAGCTGGTGTATGAGTTTATGGAGGCCTTCGCCGCCAATGCCAAACTCACCCTCCACCTGCGGAAGGTCTGCGGCCGCAACAGCCACCATATTGTAGAGGGCGCCTTTAAGGCCCTGGGCCGGTGCCTGCGCCAGGCCGTGGCCATTGACCCGGATTTCCGGGACGAAATCCCATCCACCAAGGGAATGCTGTAAGTAAGGAGCGGACACCATGCTGGAAGAACGACTCAATCCCCTGTATGAAAGCTACGGCTACCGCAGGTTCCGCATGTCCAAATTTGAGGACTACGACCTGTACGCCCAGAATAAAGACTTTCTCCGTCGGGGAAATATCATCACCTTCACTGATGTGGACGGCTCTCTGAAGGCGCTGAAGCCGGACATCACCCTGTCCATCATCAAAAACAATACCGGCGACACAGAGAAGGTCTACTACAACGAAAACGTCTACCGTGAAATGGGCGGTACGTTCCGGGAAATCCTCCAGATCGGGGTAGAGTCGGTGGGTGCCATCGATCCCTACGCCCAGGCGGAGGTCATCGCCCTGGCAGCCAGGACCCTGGAGACCATCTCCCCCGACTATGTGCTGGATCTGTCCGACGTGAGCTTTGTGGGCTGCCTGCTGGACGGCATGGCGCTGGAGGGAGCCCGGCGGGAAGAGGTACTCTCCCTCCTGGCACAGAAGAACGCCCCCGGCATCCAGACCATGGCCCGGGAAGGCCGGCTTACGGCGGAGGCTTCCGCCGCCCTGCTGGAGCTGATGGAGCTGTATGCCCCCCTGCGGGAGGGCATCGCCCAGGCGGAAGCCCTGGCCCGGGACGAGGCCAGCCGCCAGGCTCTGCGCCAGCTATCCCGCACCGCCGACATTCTGGCCGCCTTCGGTCTGGAGGATCGGATCCGGCTGGATTTCTCCCTGATGAATAGTCTGGACTACTATAACGGCGTGATTTTCCAGGGCTTTCTGCCCAATGTGCCGGTGCTTGCCCTGTCCGGCGGGCGGTACGATCCCCTGCCCCGGAAAATGGGGAAGGATGTAGGGGCCATCGGCTTTGCTCTGTATACCGGACGGCTGGAGGAATCCCTCCGTCAGGAGCGGCAGTATGATGTGGATCTGCTGCTGACCTATGGCCCGGAGGACAATCCGGCAGAGCTGGCCGCCCTGGCCAGCCGGGTGCGGGCGAAAGGATACTCCGTCCGCTGCCAGGAGGAGGGGGCTCTCGCTGCTCCCATCCGGTGCCGGAAAACCGTCCGTTATACCCGGGGCTGCTCCCCGGAGGAGGTGCTGTCATGATCAACGTCGCGCTGCCCAAGGGCCGGCTGGGGGAAAAGGCCTATGAGACCCTGGCTGCCGCAGGCTTCGACTGTCCTGCCATTCTGGAAAAAAACCGAAAGCTCACCTTTGAAAATCCGGAAAAAGGGGTGCGCTATTTCTGGGTCAAGCCCTCCGACGTCAGCATCTACGTAGAGCGGGGCGCCGCCGACGTGGGTATTGCCGGCAAGGATATCCTGCTGGAATACAGTCCCGACGTGTACGAACTGCTGGACCTGGGCATGGGTCGGTGCCGGATGTGCGTGGCCGGGCCGGAGGATTTTTATCAGGATCCCAACAAGACCCTGCGGGTGGCCACCAAGTTCCCTCACATCGCCACCCGGTACTATGACTCCCGCTCCCAGGACATTGACATCATCAAACTCAACGGCTCCATTGAGCTGGCTCCCATCCTGGGCCTGTCCGACGTAATCGTGGACATTGTGGAGACGGGCAAGACCCTGCTGGAAAACCATTTGGCCCCCCTGGAGACCATCGTGGACATCAGCGCCCGGTTTATCAGCAACAAGGTCAGCTACAAATTCAAGCACCAGGAGATCTTGGCCATGCGGGACGCCCTGGAGCGCAATCTCACCAAGAAGGAGGCGGCAGAATGATCGCCATTATTGACTACGGCCTGGGCAATCTCTTCTCCCTGAAAAGCTCCCTCACCGCCATCGGGGAGGACGCCGTCATCACCCGGGATCGGAAGGTGCTGAACCAGGCCGACCACATCATTCTCCCCGGCGTGGGGGCCTTTGGGGACGCCATCGCCAAGCTGCGGGAGACCGGCATGTTCGACGCCGTGCGGGAGCAGGCGGCCACTGGCAAGCCTCTGCTGGGCATCTGCCTGGGCATGCAGCTGCTGCTCCAGCGCTCCTATGAGTACGGGGACTATGAAGGTTTGGGCCTGGTGGCCGGTGAGGTGCGGGATATCCGCCCGGTCATCGGCCAGGAGCTGCCCGTCCCTCACATGGGCTGGAACGCCCTCCACTACCCCAAGGATCGGCCTCTCAGTCCCGTATTCCGGGACATTCCCGAGGGAGAACCCATGTATTTCGTCCATTCCTTCGCTGGCTTTGACTGCGGCGACCAGTGCACTGCCACCACCGAGTACGGCCAGGAGCTGACGGCAGCGGTACAGAACGGCAACGTCTTCGGCTTTCAGTTCCACCCGGAAAAAAGCGGCCCTGCCGGCCTGCGGCTGCTGAAAGCCTACTGTGAATGGAGTGAGTGACCATGGAACTGTTTCCTGCCATTGACCTGTACGGAGGCAAGGTGGTGCGGCTCACCCGGGGGGATTACCAGCAGATGACGGTCTACCGGGACGACCCCACCGCCCAGGCTCTGGATTTCCAGGCCGCCGGGGCCCGCTGGCTCCACATGGTGGATCTGGAAGGGGCCCGGGACGGCTCCACCCCCAACTTCTCCGTGGTACAGGACGTATGCAAGCAGACCGCCCTTCGGGTGGAGATCGGCGGCGGCATCCGCAGCCTGGACACCATCGCCCGCTATGTGGACGCTGGAGTAGCCCGAGTCATCCTGGGTACCAAGGCGGTGATTGACCCGGATTTCCTGGGACAGGCGGCGGAGCGGTTCGGCTCTGCCGTGGCTGTGGGCGTAGACATCAAAGAGGGCGCCATCGCCATCCACGGCTGGGAAGAGAAAGCCCGGGAGACGGTGGACGAATTTCTCACCCGGGCCACCGGCCTCGGAATCAAGACCGTGATCTGCACCGATGTGTCCAAGGACGGTATGCTGGGGGGCTCCAACGTGGAGCTGTACCGGGATCTGAACCGGCGCTACCCCCTGGACTTCATCGCCTCCGGCGGCGTCACCGCCCTGGCCGAGCTGCGTCAGCTGAAAGAGATGGGCCTGTATGGCGCCATCTTGGGCAAGGCCCTGTATACCGGGGCCCTGGATCTGAAACAAGCCCTGAAAGAGGTGGAATAAGCCATGGTAACAAAACGAATCATTCCCTGCCTGGATATCAAGGACGGGCGGGTGGTCAAGGGCGTTCAGTTCCAGAACGTCCAGGACGTGTCCAATCCGGTGGATCTGGCCCGGCACTATTCCCAGTCCGGTGCCGACGAGCTGGTTTTCTACGACATCACCGCCTCCTTTGAGGGACGGGCCCTGTTCACCGACATTCTCACCCAGGTAGCCTCCTCCATTTTCATCCCCCTCACCGTGGGAGGCGGCATCAGCAAGGTAGAGGATTTTGAGCGGGTGCTCACCCGGGGGGCAGACAAGGTCTCCGTCAACTCCGGCGCCATCCGCCGTCCCCAGCTCATCGATGAGGCCGCCAAGCGCTACGGCGACCAGTGCGTGGTGCTGTCTGTGGATGTGAAGCGGGTGGACGGCCAGTTCCGGGTCTTTCAGAACGGCGGCCGGGTAGACACCGGCCTGGACGCCCTGGAGTGGATCGTCCAGGGCGTGGATCGGGGCGCCGGCGAGGTGGTGGTCAACTCCATGGACACCGACGGCGTGAAGGGCGGCTTTGACCTGGAGCTGCTGAGCCAGGTGTGCAGCCGGGTCAAGGTGCCTGTGATCGCCTCCGGCGGCGCCGGCTGCAAGGAGGATTTCCTTACTCTGTTCCGGGAGATCCCCAATATGTCCGCCGGTCTGGCGGCCAGCATCTTCCACTTCGGCACCGTTCCCCTGGGAGATCTGAAATCCTATCTGGCGGAGAATGGAGTGTGTGTGCGGCGATGAGTAGTCTGGAAACGCTGAAATTTGACGAAAAAGGGCTGATCCCCACCATCGTCCAGGACGCCAAAACCGGACGGGTGCTCACCCTGGCCTATATGAACCGGGAGTCGCTGAACATTTCCCTGGAACGGAAGCTCACCTGCTTCTGGTCCCGCTCCCGGCAGGAGCTGTGGCTCAAGGGGGAAACCAGCGGCAACTACCAGCATATCGTCTCCCTCCAGGCCGACTGCGACGGGGACGCCCTGCTGGTGCTGGTGGAGAAGGACGGCCCCGCCTGCCACCTGGGCACCGACTCCTGCTTTGACGCCGCCGTACTTTACGAAAGAGAGGACAAGACCAATGGCTGAATTTTCTTACGAGCAGCTTTATCAGCTCCTGGAGGAGCGCAACCGCCTCCGCCCGGAGAATTCCTACACCACCTACCTCTTTGAAAAGGGTCTGGACAAGATCCTGAAAAAAGTGGGTGAGGCGTGCACCGAGGTCATCATCGCCGCCACGGATCAGGACCGGAAGGAGACCGTTTACGAGATCGCCGACCTGGCCTATCATGTGATGGTGCTCATGGTAGCCCAGGGCATCACCCTGGAGGAGATCCGCCAGGAGCTGGCCGGCCGCCACGTCATTGACCACAAGGTCAAGCAGGAGAAGATGGCCTCCGACCAAGATGGAGCGGCCCAATGAGGACACTGGGGGACTACCACACCCACTCCACCCTGGACGACGGGAAAAACACGCTGGCAGAGATGGCCCAGGCCGCCTTTGACCTGGGTCTCCCCTGCCTGGGCTTCTCCGGCCACAGCTACGGCCCCCAGGATACCGACTTCTGCATCCCCCAGGATAAGATCCCCCTCTATCTGGCCCAGGCCCGGGCTCTGGAGGCGGAATACCGGGGCAGGATGGACATTCTGGTGGGACTGGAACTGGACTACTTCGGGCAAAAGCCCCAGGGGCTGGATTATGTGATCGGCTCCGTCCACTCTGTGGAACGGAATGGGGTATTCTACCCCGTGGACGACAGCCCCCAAGCCAGCCGGAAAGCGGTGGACGAAGCCTTCGGTGGGGACTGCTACCGGCTCACCGACGCCTATTTCGACCTGGTGGCCGACCTGCCCCGGAAGACCGGGTGCAG
>CALXDY010000114.1 GCA_944387225.1 uncultured Oscillospiraceae bacterium
TGCTCGTTGATGAAGTCCGTCAGATCGGAGCCCTTCCGGCAGCCCACGCCGTAGTCCTCCTCGGTGAGGCGGACGGCGTAGGCCAGGTCGGGCCAGCTGGTGCCCTCGCCGATCATGGCGCCGGCCATGAGCAGGTCGATAATGGCAGCGTCGGAGGTGCCGGAAGCGACCTCCATCAAAGCGTCGGCCTGAGAGGCCACGGGGCTGTACTCAAAGCCCTTTTCCTTGGCCACAGCCTCGCCGGCAGAACCGGCCTCCACGGCATAGACCACCTTGTCCTCCACATTGGACTGGGAGCCGGAACCGGAGCCGCTGTCGGAATTGCCGCAGGCGGCCAGAGACAGAGCCATCGCCGCGGACAGGAGCAGTGCAAGCGTCTTTTTCATCGTTCAATCCTCCAACTGCGGCGTTGGGCCGCCGCTTAATCGTATTAGTAGTTTACCACGCTAAATTAAAAGTGTAAATTGAAATTATATACAAAGGAATTCAATTAAAGATATCATTTTTTGTGTGTTCTTCCATTTTTGCTCTCTCGCAGCGGGATATTGCTTCCGTAAAGCCCTCCCCCACTATGGACAGCTGCCGGAATGTGAAGTATAATTTTCCCAAGGGAATCAGGGCCGTCCGCGGGATCGGGCCCGGAGAAAGGATGGGAAAACCGTGAATTCATTTGTGTTTGAAAACAGCACCAAGGTCTGCTTTGGCCCGGGCTGTGCCCGGGAACATTTGCCCGGCCTGCTGGCCCAATACGGCCCCAACGTGCTGCTGGGCTACGGCGGCGGTTCCGTAAAGGCCAGCGGGATCTATGACGAGATCATGGGTCTGCTGAAGCAGGCTGGCAAACAGGTGACGGAGTTTTCCGGCATCATGTCCAACCCCACCTATACAAAGGTACTGGAAGGGGTGCGTCTGGTCAAGGAAAACCAGATCGACCTGATTCTGGCGGTGGGCGGCGGCTCAGTCATGGATTGCTGCAAGGCAGTATCCATGGGTGCGGTTTACCAGGGAGATCTGTGGACGGATTACTGGGAGAACATCAGCCCCGTCACCTTCGATCCTCTGCCTCTGGGAGTGGTCGTCACCCTGTCCGGTACCGGCAGCGAGGTCAACGGCGATTCGGTGATCACCCACGAGGAAAAGCATATGAAAACCGGCCATGACTATCCCCGGTGCAACCCCCGCTTCGCCCTGCTGGATCCGGAGTACACCTACAGCGTCCCCATGAAGCCCATGCTGGCCAGCGGCTTTGACATTCTCTCCCACATCATGGAGATCTATTTCAGCGAGCCCCAGGGTCCCAACGTATCCGACGAGATTTCCCAGGCCCTGATGCGGAGCCTGATCCACAGTCTCCGGATTGCCAAGACCGATCCCAAAAATTACGACGCCCGCAGCGACATCATGTGGATTGCCGCCATGGCGGAAAACCGCATCCTCAAACTGGGCAAGAAGCTGGACTTCCAGTGCCACCAGATGGAGCACCAGCTGGGCGCCTATACCAATTGCAGCCACGGCGAAGGGCTGGCGGTGCTGCACCCCGCCTATTACCGCCGGATTTATAAGGATGGGCTGGAGAAGTTTTATGCCTTCGCCGTCCAGGTTTGGGGCATCTCTCCGGAGGGAAAGACCCGGGAGGAGACGGCCCTGGCGGGCGTGGAGGCCCTGGCCGACTTTATCCGGGAACTGGGCCTGCCCACCACCCTCAGGGAGCTGGGCGTGGACGACCGTCTGGATTTGAAGGCGGTGGCCGATTCCTGCTCCATCGTCTCCGGCAGCTTCCGCAAACTGACCCGCCAGGAGATCCTGGACATCTTCATGGAATGCAAATAACCAGCATGGGCCGCGTCCAACGTGACGCAGCCCATTTGTATTATGTCGGTGCGCCCTGCCCGTACCGTTTCTTCAGGGCCTTGATGCAGCCCACCGTGGCCGGGACCAGGAACAGGTCGGCCATCAGCCAGGCAGCGGGGGAGGCAAAGCAGGCGCCGATAAAGCCCACCGCAGGCACCAGCAGCAGGCCCACCGCCATCCGGGCCGCCATCTCCAGCACTCCGGCGATGATGGCCAGATTGCTGTATCCCATGCCCTGGATGGAAAACCGGAGGATATTCACCAGCGTGAGGAGACAGAAAAACATACCCAGGATGGTGATATACTGGGCTGTATAGCCGATGAGGTCTCCCTCGTCCGCATCCAGAAACAGCAGCGCCAACTGGGGGGCGAACAGAAGCAGCACGCCCAGGGCCAGAGCGGCATAGCCGAACCCCAGCAAAATACAGGAGCGCACCCCCTGGCCCAGCCGATCCAGCTTCAACGCCCCCACATTCTGGCCGCAATAGGTGGCCATAGTGGCTCCCATAGCCTCGTAGGGACAGCAAATCACCTGAAACAGTTTGGTACCGGCAGCCACGGCGGCCACATAGCCGCTGCCCAGCTGATTGACGGCGGACTGGAGCACGATGGAGCCAATGGCGGTAATGGAATACTGCAGACCCATGGGCACGCCCATGTAGCACAGCATCCAGCAGGTACGTCCGTTTATCCGCCGTTCCTCCCGACTCATCCGCAAAATGGGGTATTTGCGGATCATGAATGCCAGGCAGGCCACTCCGGACACCCCCTGGGAGATCACGGTGGCGATGGCCGCCCCGGCCACGCCGGTATCACAGAACAGGATCAGCACCAGATCCAGCACAATGTTCAGGCAGGATGCCATCGCCAGGAAATAAACCGGGGTCTTGCTGTCCCCCAGGGACCGGATGATGCCCGCCAACAGGTTATACAGAAAGGTGGTGGGGATGCCCAGGAAGATGACGAAGATATACTGGTAAGCGCCGTCGTAAATGTCCGCCGGGGTCTGCATCAGGGTAAGAATCTGGGGACAGAGCAGGCAGGTGACTGCGGCCAGCACCACGGCAAACAGGGCCGACAGCCATCCGGCATTTGCCACACACCGGCGCAGCTGGCTGTAATCCCCCGCCCCCATCCGCTGGGCCACGGGGATGGCAAAGCCGTTGCACACCCCCATGCAGAATCCGATGACGAAGAAATTGATGGAACCCGTTGCCCCCACAGAAGCCAAAGCGGAGGCTCCCAGCAGCTTGCCCACAATCATGGTGTCCATCATATTGTAAAATTGCTGAAACAGCATTCCCAGCAGAATCGGAATGGTAAAGCTCACGATCAGCTTCATGGGACTGCCGGTGGTCAGATCTTTGGTCATACACGTGTGCTCCTTAACGACCCTCCCCGCAGGGATGGGGCCCAACTATTTTCAGAGCACTATTATAAAACCCCGGTCCGGATTTTGAACAGATGAAACTTCTCTAAAAAAATGCCCATCGGCCCTACAGGCAAATGGGCATTTTTCGCAATTCAGCGCCGCTCCCCTGTCTCATGCAGGGCCAGGCGGCGGCAGGCCAGGGCGGTGGCCAGGAAGTAGCCGCCATACACCAGCAACAGCATCAGCCCGGTGAACAGCGTGCTTTGAAGGGCGTCCACCTTACCCGCCTGGGCGATCAGGTCGTTGGCTGCCTTCATGCCCACGGCACTGTGGATCAGGGCCAGGGCCAGAGGCAGCAGGAAGGCCAGGGCTACCTGCTCCACAGCGCACCGGGACACCATGCCCTCCCGGGCCCCCAGGCGGCGAAGGATCGCGTACCGGCCGGCATTGTCCGCTCCCTGGCTCAGCTGCTGCAGGGCCAGCACCGCCGCCGCGGCCAGCAGGAAGGTAAGGCCCAGATAAAGCCCCAGGAACAGGGCCAGCATCTTGTTGCCCATCAGATCCTGATAGAGGCCGATCCGGCTGTGGACGAGGGTGACGCATTCCTGGGGCAGCCGATCCAGGGCTGCCATCAGCTCCGCCTCCGTCGCCTCCTTGTCCCCGGCGTAGTCGGCAATCCACAGCTGGCGGCGAACCTCCAGCCTCTCCAGCACGGAATCCTCCACCACCGCCAGATCCATGGTCAGGCCGTCGGTGACCAGTCCCTCACATTCCTCCCAGGGGATATAGGCAGGCAGCGCCCCGGTGTAGAGCTCCTTTCCCTGCCGCTGACGCAGGGCGTTGTAGTCGGAAAGCCCCATCACCCCGGTGGTGTTCAGTCCCACCACGGCCTCATCCCCGTAGTAGATCAGCACCTCCCGCTGCCAGGCCAGCTTCTCCCCAGTGGAGAAGCCAGCCCGGTTCAGCTCCTCTTCAAAATCCAACAGGGTGACGTCCCCCCGATAGTTTTTCACCGTCACATCAAAGGGGGAGCGAGCCTGGGCGTTGGCGTCCAGGGTGGAATTCAGCCCCATGGAGCTGGCGGTGATGCCCATGGCCAGCAACAGAAGGATGCAGATGACCGTCTGGGCCAGGTAGGTGGAGTGGACCTTGCTCATCCACTCCCGGAGGGTAAACAGGTTCAGGTTTTTATAGTAAAACCCGGGCCGGGCCTGGGCCAGCCGCAGCACAAAGCCGGACAGGGACCGGAAAATCAGCAGCGTTCCCACGGTACCCAGGGCCAGCATGGGCACACAGACAGGCAGCATGATAATGGCCACAGCCATGCCGAACCGGAGCAGCAGACCATAAGCCGCCAGCAGGCACAGGACCCCAAGGACACACTGGGCGACGGCCCACTTCAGGGGCCGCTGCTTCAAAGGCTCGTTGCACCGGTTCCCCTGCATCAGATCCAGCAGCTTTGCCCGGGACACCTGCACCCCGCTGAGCACCATCATGACCAGAAAGATCAGCCCGAAATAGAGGACGGTCTTGCCCGCTGCCGCCGGGGAGAACCGCAGGCCCAGCAGATGGTCCACCGAAATCTGGAACATGGACGTAGTCAGCCGGGACAGGCCCATAGAGGCCAGCACACCTAACCCCAGGCCCAGAACCATGGACACCAGGGCCACCAGTCCCGTCTCCAGCATCAGGATCAGGGACACCTGGCCCTGGCCCAGCCCAAGCAGCAGATATGTACCCAGCTCCCGCTTTCTCCGCCGCAGCAGGAATCGGTTGGCGTACACCATCAGGCAGGCCAGCACCACCGCCACAAAGACGGAGAACACGCTGATACAGGACAGGATGACCTCCACCATGGGGCTGCCGCTTTGGGCCAGATACCGGATGGCCCCCTGGCCCTCCAGAGAATTGAAGGTATAAAACAGGCATACGCCGAAGGTGAGGGTAAGCAGATACACCCCATAGTCCTGGAAGGACCGGCGCACGTTGCGTAGGGCCAGCTTACAGAACATCTTCCATCTCTCCTCCCAGCTGGGTGACCACCCGGATGATCTTTTGGAAGAAGGCCCGGCGCCCCTCCCCTTCCTCCCGGCGCAGCTGCTGGAAGATTCGGCCGTCCCGGAGAAATACCACCCGGTGGCAGCAGCTGGCGGTGAAGGCGTCGTGGGTCACCATAAGAATGGTGGCTCCCCGCTCCCGGTTGAGCACCTCCAGCCGCTCCAGCAGCATCCGTGCGGACCTGGAATCCAGTGCGCCGGTGGGCTCGTCAGCCAGCACCAGGGCCGGATGGGTGACCATGGCCCGGGCGGCGGCACACCGCTGCTGCTGGCCCCCGGACATCTGGTAGGGGTACTTCTCCAGACAGTCGTCAATCCCCAGGAGGGCAGCCATCTCCTCCACCCGGCTCTTGATCTCCCCTGGGGAGGTGCCCACGATGGACAGGGCCAGGGCGATGTTTTCAAAAGCGGTCAGGGTATCCAGCAGGTCGCAGGCCTGAAAAATAAAACCCAGCCGCTCCCGGCGGAAGCGGGTCAGTTCCTTGCCCCGGAGCTTGGTCAGCTCCCGGCCGTCCACCTGAATGGATCCGGAGGTGGGCCGGTCAATGGTGGAGATGCAGTTGAGCAGGGTGGTCTTGCCGGAGCCGGAGGCCCCCATGATACCCAC
>CALXDY010000115.1 GCA_944387225.1 uncultured Oscillospiraceae bacterium
TTGAACTGCAGCATGTTTGAAAATATGGGCTTCACCTATCTGGGGCCGGTAGACGGACATGATCTGAAAAAGCTGACGTATGCCCTGTCCTATGCCGCGTCCCTGAACGAGCCTGTGCTGCTCCATGTCCGCACGGTCAAGGGGAAGGGGTACCGTCCGGCAGAGGAAAATCCGGATGCCTACCACGGGGTGTCTCCCTTCCAGCCGGACGCGGGCCTTCCCGTGGGGAAGAAGGGGAAGAATTTCTCCGCCGTCTTTGGCGAGACGCTGACCCGGTTGGCGGAAACGGACGGACGGATCTGCGCTATCACCGCGGCAATGGTCAGCGGGACGGGTCTGGAGTCCTTTGCCCAGGCCTACCCCCAGCGATTTTTCGATGTAGGGATTGCGGAGGGCTGTGCGGTATCCATAGCTTCCGGAATGGCTAAGCAGGGAGCGCTGCCCGTGTTTGCGGTTTACTCTACCTTTTTGCAGCGGGGATATGATATGCTGCTGCATGACATGGCCATTGACAGACTTCATGTGGTGCTGGGCGTGGACCGTGCCGGACTGGTGGGGGACGACGGCGAAACCCATCATGGCGTGTTTGATGTAGCCTATCTGGAGAGCGTTCCCGGCATGACGGTGTACGCTCCCGCCAGCTACGCCGAGCTGTCCTCCATGCTGGAGCGGGCACTGTACCGACACACGGGACCGGTGGCGCTGCGCTATCCCAGAGGAGGAGAGGGCGCCTACACCGGAGACAGCGGGGAAGAGCCTGTGGTGTGTATGCGTCAGGGGACGGATATCACCCTGGCCGGTTACGGAACAGAGATCAATAACCTGCTGGCGGCGGCTGAGGAACTGGGGCGCCGTGGAATCTCCGCCCAGGTTTGGAAGTGGAACGTCATTACGCCCCTGGAGTGCGGGCCGGTGCTGGAGGGTGTGAGCCGGACAGGACACCTGCTGGTGGCGGAGGAGTGTGCCGCCCAGGGCTGTGTGGGACAGCGGATGCTGGCCGCCCTGGAGCAGGCGGGTGTGTCTGCCGCCGCGGCGCTGGTCAACTGCGGCCGTGGCTATGTGACCCACGGAAACACCGACCTGCTGCGTCGGGATTTGAAGTTGGACCCGGAGGGCTTGGTCAGCCGGGCTTTGGAGGTGTTGGGCCGTGACAAAGAAAACGCGGCTGGATGTGGCGATGGTGGAGCGGGGCCTTGCTGAAAGCCGTCAGAAGGCCCAGGCCGTCATAATGGCAGGCCAGGTCTATGTGAACCAGCAGAAAGTGGATAAGGCCGGCGCACCGGTGACAGAGGATCAAACCATCGAGGTGCGGGGCAAAACCCTGGCTTATGTGAGCCGGGGGGGATTGAAGCTGGAAAAGGCGATGGCTACCTGGCCCATTTCGCTGGACGGGGCAGTCTGTGCCGATATCGGCGCTTCCACCGGCGGTTTTACCGATTGTATGCTGCAAAACGGTGCGGCGCAGGTATATGCGGTGGATGTGGGCTATAACCAACTGGATTACCGCCTGCGAACCCATCCCAAGGTGGTGTGTATGGAGCGCACCAACGCCCGGTACCTCACCCGGGAGCAAATTCCCCAGCCATTGGACTTCTTCTCTGTGGATGTATCCTTCATTTCCCTGAACCTGATCCTGCCCGCAGTGCGTCCCTTGATGAAAGAGGGGGGCCAGGGTGTGTGTCTGGTCAAGCCCCAATTTGAGGCCGGACGGGAAAAGGTTGGAAAGAAGGGGGTAGTGCGGGATCCTGCCGTCCATCTGGAGGTGCTGGAGCACTTTTTGACCCATGCCGCCCAGGCGGGGTTCGGCGTATTGGATCTGACCTATTCCCCCATCCGGGGCCCTGAAGGCAACATCGAGTACCTGGGCTATCTGACTGCCGGAGACTGCCCGCCTTACCAGGGGGATTTGTCCGCTTTGGTGGCTGCGTCCCATGCGTGCCTGGAAGGGGGAGAGGGATGAGAGTCATCCTCAGTTCCAATCCCTACCGGGATCGGGGCCTGCGGGCGGCCCTGGAGGCCAGACGGATCCTGGATCGCGCAGGCATTGAAAATGTAATGTGCCTTCCCTTTACACAAAAGAAGGGAGAACGGTTGGAAATCCCAAAGGGGCAGGCGCTCTCCCGTTTGGAGGAGGAGCTGCCCCGGGCGGATATGCTGATCAGCTTTGGAGGCGACGGAACCATTCTCCACGCCGCACGGGACGCCGCGCTGCACAACGTACCCATCCTGGGCGTGAATATGGGCAGTGTGGGCTTTATGGCGGAGCTGGAGCGGGAGGAACTGCCCCTTCTGGCCGGGCTGGTAAAGGGGACCTATACCCTGGAGGAGCGGATGATGCTCCAGGTCACGGTGTGGCGGGGGGAGCGGATGATCAGCCGGAACCTGGCGCTGAACGACGGGGTCTTCTCCAAGGGCTCGATGGCCCGTGTAGCCGAGGTGGAGGTGTGGGCCGGCCCGGTGCTGGTGCAGCGGATCACAGGAGACGGCGTGATTGTGGCCACGCCTACCGGATCCACCGCCTATTCCATGTCGGCGGGGGGGCCCATTGTGGAGCCCACCTCTCATAGCCTGATCGTCACGCCGGTCTGTGCTCACCAGCTGTCCGCCCGGGCCCTGGTGATGGATGCGGACCGGACCGTGACGGTGCAGCTGCCCAAAGGAAACCGTAAATCTTTGTATCTGTCGGTGGACGGTGGAAAGGCAATTCGCCTTACAGCTCATGAGCGGGTTGAAATCTGCCGGGCTGAGCACACCACCAAGCTGGTACGGCTGACGGGTCGGAGTTTTTATCAGATCATTCAACAGAAGCTAGGAGGGTATTGAGTATGAAGCGTGCCAGACAAGGGGAGATCCTCAGCATTATCCAGTCCAAGGACGTAGAAACCCAGGAGCAGCTGCTGGAAGAGCTGAAGACCCGGGGTTTTTCCGCCACTCAGGCCACCATTTCCCGGGATATCAAGGAGCTGCGCCTGGTGAAGGAGCTGGTCAACGGCGGATACCGGTACGCCACCTCCGAGCGAAAGGGTGCCTCCGATCTGGAGGGCCGTCTGCGTAACATCTTCAAGGAAGGAGTTACGTCGGTGGATCTGGCTCAGAACATCGTTGTGGTACGTACCATGCCCGGCCTGGCCTCTGCGGCCTGCTCGGCCCTGGACAACATGCACATCCCCGGCGTGGTTTGTTCTCTTGCAGGGGATGATACGGGGATCCTGATTATGCGGGACAATGCCGCAGCGGAGCGGTTTATCCAGGAGGTTCACAAGCTGCTGAAATAAAGGCGGCCGAATTTGGGCCGGCAAGAGGGGGAGAGGGGCATGCTGTCCTTGCTGCACATTGAAAATATTGCCCTGATCCAGTCGGCGGATATCCGGTTTGAGCCCGGCTTCAACGTGCTCACCGGCGAGACGGGGGCGGGCAAGTCCATCGTCATCGACGCCATCAGCGCCGTGCTGGGGGAGCGCACCAGCAGGGAGCTCATCC
>CALXDY010000116.1 GCA_944387225.1 uncultured Oscillospiraceae bacterium
CAAAGAAGAAAAAAAAAAAAGCGAAGAAAAACGAGAAAGAACTTTACTTACTTACTTACAAGAAAAGAAGTCGACTGAGGACGGGAGCCTTATGTTGCACGACAAAAAGAACAAAAAACGTGCCGGGGGTCCGCGGGGAGCAGATGGACTGGGCCGTTGGCCCAGGTCCATATCCCCGCTCTCCCCCCGGTCCCCCATGGGAGGTGGAATGACCCTGGGTAGGAGGACAGTAGATTCCACTCAAAAGACAAGAGCCTTTGTGCGGGGGTTTTGGCCGCATCCCTCCGGCTGTTTCGTAGGGGCGCACATCGTGTGCCCGCAGACGCGGAAGTTATCTCTCCACTCTCAACTCTTCACTCTTTCCTAATGCGGCGCGGGCGAAACGAAGTTTCGCAGAAAGTTCTTTGCCAAGCTTTCTTTCAAGAAAGCGGCTTTCTTTCAAGAAAGTAGGAGGAAGCGGATTTAAGCATCAGGCGCTTGGTGCCTGCGGAGTCGAACGCGATCTCTATAAGGGCGTCGCCGCCCATGGGCTGGATGGACTTGATCTCGCCCCAGCCGAAGGCCTTGTGATTGACCCGGTCTCCGGCCTTGTAGTTCTGACCGGCCGGGGCCTTCCCCGTCGTCTGGTTGGACTGCCCCATAGCCCGGACAAACCCGCCGTAATCCCCGGCGGCGGTGTTGGTTTCCCGGCGTCTGGGCCGGGGACTGTCCCAGGGCTGGGCGGGACGCTCCTGCCGGGAGGGGAACCCGGGAGCCGCGGCGTCCCACTGGCCGGCCCAGGCGGTGGGTCTGGGGGAGCCGGTGCGCTCCAGGCAGTCGTCGGGAATCTCCTCCAGGAAGCGGGAGGGGCGGTTGGCGCTGGTGCGTCCGAACAGCATCCGCTGCCCGGCGCAGGTGAGGTACAGCCGCTGCTTTGCCCGGGTCATAGCCACGTAGCAAAGCCGCCGCTCCTCCTCCATCTCCTCCACCTCGCCGATGGCCCGGATGCTGGGGAAGATGCCCTCCTCCGCACCCACCACAAAGACCACGGGGAACTCCAGTCCCTTTGCGGCGTGCATGGTCATCATCAGCACACAGTCCTGGTCGGGGCCGGTGCTGTCCAGGTCGGTGTAAAGGGCGATCTCATCCAGGAACCCGGCCAGATTGGCCTGCTCCCCGGCGTTTTCCATGTAGCCCCGGATGGAGGTAAGCAGCTCCCGGATATTCTCCAGGCGGGTGCGATCCTCCACGGTGTTCTTGGTCTCCAGCATGGCGGCGTAGCCGGTGCGTACCATCAGCTCCTCATAAAATTCATCCAGGGTCATGGTGGGCAGCAGGGCGGCCAGCTCCCCCATCATCTGGGTGAAGGCGGCCAGCTTCGCCGCCGAGCGCTCCAGCTGAGGGTAGAGCCTGGGATTGTCAATGACGGCGTAAAGGCAGGAATCCTCCGCCGCGGCGATCTGCTGGGCCGTGTCCACCGTCTTGGCGCCGATGCCCCGGGGTGGATTGTTGATGATCCGCTGCAGCCGCAGGTCGTCGGCGGGATTGTTCAGTACCGCCAGGTAGGCCAGCATGTCCTTCACCTCCGCCCGGTCGAAGAACCGGGTGCCGCCGATGATCCGGTAAGGGATGCCGGCCCGCTTGCAGGCGTTTTCCAGCTGGTTGGACTGGGCATTCATCCGGTAGAGGATGGCATGATCCTTCCAGGCCCGGCCCTGGCTGAAGGAGTCCAGAATGCGGGACGCCACGTACTGGGCCTCGTCGCTCTCATTCATGGCGGTGTGGAGAGTGACCGGCTCTCCCTCCTCCGCCTTCGTCCACAGCTCCTTGCCCTTGCGGCCCTGGTTGTGGCGGATCACCCCGTTGGAGGCGGCCAGGATCCGGCCGGTGGAGCGGTAATTCTCCTCCAGGCGGATGGTGCGGCAGCCGGGGTACTGCTCCTCAAAAGAGAGAATGTTCTCTATGGTGGCGCCCCGGAACCGGTAGATGGACTGGTCGTCGTCGCCCACCACGCAGAAATTTTTGCTGCCCCCGGCCAGGGTGGAGGCCAGCAGGTACTGGAGGTGGTTGGTGTCCTGATACTCGTCAATGAGGACGTAACGGAACTTCTTCTGATAGAATTCCCGGACGTCGGCAAACTGGAGGAGCAGCCGGACGGTGTGGAGGATGATGTCGTCAAAGTCCAGGGCACTGGCCTCCCACAGGCGGCGCTGATAGGCCTGATAGATCCCGGCGATCTTCATCAGGCGGTAATCCCCCTCCTTCTCCTTCTGCGCCAGGTAATCCTCCGCCAGCAGCATCTCGTCCTTGGCCCGGGAGATGTAGCCCAGCACGGAGCGGGGCGGGAACTGCTTGTCGTCCAGATTCAGCTCCTTCAGGCAGTCTTTGATGACCCGGAGGGAGTCATCCGTGTCATAAATAGTGAAGGAGGAGGCAAAGCCCAGGCGCTGAATATCCCGGCGAAGAATGCGGACACAGGCGGAGTGGAAGGTGGACGCCCACACATCCTCCGCCTGGGGGCCCAGCATGGCGGACAGCCGGTCCTTCAGCTCCCCGGCCGCCTTGTTGGTGAAGGTGATAGCCAGGATGGTCCAGGGGGCCGCCGGATCCAGGGCGCACAGCTCCTGCTGGCGAAGGGGATCCCCCTCCCCGGTCTGGGCGTAGGTCTCCAGAAAGTCCAGATCCTCCTCCGTTACCCAGTCGGGTACAAAGTCACTGTCGGAGCCCCGGCCGTACTTCATCAGGTTGGCCACCCGGTTGATGAGTACGGTGGTCTTGCCGCTGCCCGCTCCGGCCAGGAGCAGGAGGGGCCCCTGGGTGTCCAGCACCGCCTGGCGCTGCTGCTGGTTAAGGCGCTGAAAATCCCGGGCGATGGCCCGGCGTATGGCCTGGCAGAAGCGCAGGCATTGTTGCTGGTTGAGCATGGATTTCTCTCCCTGTCGTAAAAATGCGAAACCACACAACGGATGGGAGCCGCCCTTTGGCAGGCTCCCACCCGTAAATGGCTGTTATTTTGCTCGATGCACTCACTTGCGGGCCACACCGGTTCTCCGGGCGGTCTCCGCCACCGCCGCAGCCACGGCGGGCACCACCCGCTTGTCGAAGGCGGCGGGGATGATGTTGTCGGCAGACAGCTCCTCGTCGGGGATGATGGCGGCCAGAGCCTTGGCGGCGGCCATCTTCATCTCCTCGGTGATGTCCTTAGCCCGGACGTCCAGGGCGCCCCGGAACACGCCGGGGAAGGCCAGGACGTTGTTGATCTGGTTGGGGTAATCGCTGCGCCCGGTGGCCACCACGGCGGCGCCGCCGGCCTTGGCGTCCTCGGGGAAGATCTCCGGGGTGGGGTTGGCGCAGGCAAAGACGATGGCGTCCTTGTTCATGGTCCGCACCATCTCGGTGGTGACCAGGTTGGGGGCGGACACGCCGATAAACACGTCGGCGCCCACCAACAGCTGGGCCAGGGTGCCGTCCTTCTTCTCCGGGTTGGTTACCTTGGCGATCTCCGCCTGGGCCCAGTTCATGTTGGGATTGCCGTCATAGAGGGCGCCGAACTTGTCCCGGATGATGATGTTGCGGAACCCGTCGGCCAGGAGGAGCCGGGCGATGGACAGGGCGGCAGAGCCGGCGCCGGAGAAGACGATCTTCACGTCCTCCTTCTTCTTGCCCACCACCTTCAGGGCGTTGGTCAGCCCGGCCAGGGCGATAATGGCGGTGCCGTGCTGGTCGTCGTGGAAGACGGGGATGTCGCACTTTTCCTTCAGCTTCCGCTCGATCTCGAAGCAGCGGGGGGCGGAGATACCCTCCAGATTGATGCCGCCGAAGGAGCCGGAAATGTGATACACCGTCTGAACAAACTCATCCACGTCCTTGGTCTTGACGCACAGAGGGAAGGCGTCCACGCCGCCGAAGGTCTTGAATAGGACGCACTTGCCCTCCATCACAGGCATGCCGGCCTCGGGGCCGATGTCGCCCAGGCCCAGCACGGCGGAGCCGTCGGTGATGACGGCCACCAGGTTGTGGCGGCGGGTAAGCTCATAGCTCTTCTCCGGGTCTTCCTGGATGGCCAGGCAGGGCTGGGCCACTCCGGGGGTGTAGGCCAGGGACAGCTCGTCCTTGTTGCCGGCGGGCACGGTGGCCACCACCTCAATTTTTCCCTTCCACTCCCCATGCAGCCGGAGAGATTCCTTCGCGTAATCCATATCGCATCCTCGCTTTCCTATGTTCAAATCTGCCAGGTCGCCCTGGGCCATACTTGGTTCCATTATAATACGCCCCGCTCCCCGCCGCAAGGGCGAAGGGCCGGGATTCTGATATTTTCCGGGGCAAACCGGGATTTTTCCCCTTTTCAACGGAATGAATATCGCATATAATAACCGTATATCAACCAAGCACTTTAACGCGTTTACGCGTCAGAGCGAAAGGACAGATGGAATGGACGAGCAGCTCACCAAAAAATACGGACTGCCCACCGCCGTAGCCATGGTCATCGGAATTGTCATCGGCAGCGGCGTGTTTTTTAAAGCGGAAAAAATCCTCACCGCCACCGGCGGCGACCTGAAAACCGGAATCCTGGCCTGGTTCATCGGCGGCCTGATCGCCATCGCCAGCGCCTGCGCCTTTGCGGTGATGTCCACCCGATACGTGAAGGTGGGGGGCGTGGTG
>CALXDY010000117.1 GCA_944387225.1 uncultured Oscillospiraceae bacterium
ACATTTCGATATTTTCTCCTTTACGGATATTCCTTACCTTCCCGCCGAGGGGTTGTAGCGGTAATAGTCCCCGTCCTCCGGTGGAAGATCTTCCATCGGCGCCGGGGCTGTCCCCAGCCCCAGCATGGCGTCCACCAGGTCAAAGCCGCTTTCCGACTCCACAGGCACCACCGGCACCCCCAGAGCCTGCTCCAGCTGCTCCACCGTCACGTCGTCCAAAAACACCCGTTCCCCCGCCCGGAGCATGTTGGACGGGATCAGCAGCCGCTGCCCCAAGGGCTTTCCCGCCAGCTGCTTTTTCAGATCCTGTCCGGTAATCAGGCCGGAGACGGTGATGGTCTCGCCAAAAAACTCGTTGCGGATGGGATAGACCCACCCCTCCAGCTCAGGATATTTTTCCCGGGCCGCCTGGAGGATTTCCTGGATAAAGGGAGCCGCAGATACACCGGTGGCCACGGAAAAGGGCGTCAGAGGCGCGTCCATCTCATCCTCCAGCGCCATTTGGGCCTGGCTGAGCAGCAGCCGCAGCATGCCTACTCCATTTTCCAGCTGGTTCATATCTTCGTATTCCGCCTTCTCCGGCAGGGGCCGGCCGGCGATGAGATAAAACTCGTCGGAACACCAGGCAAAACGGGTACCTGTCCGGGCCAGGAATTCCCTGCCGAAGGCCTCCACCTGGTCGATCACTCCACCGGCTTGTTCCGCCGTATAGGGGCGCAGAGGGTACAACCCTTCCCGGAACCGGGTCACCCCCACCGGTACAATGGCCACGCTCTCCACCGCCGGAGCCAGGGCACTGAGGTCTCTCAGCGTCCGATCCAGCACCGCCCCGTCGTTGATACCGGGGCAGGCGACGATCTGGCAATTCATTCGGATTTCCGCCTGGGCCAGGCGGGTCATAACCTCCAGCACTTCCCCCGCCCGGCGGTTTTTCAGCATCTCCTCCCGCACCGCCGGATCGGTGGCATGGACGGAGATATTGATGGGAGAAATCCGCAGGTCGATGATCCGCTGAATCTCCCGCTGGGACAGGTTGGTCAGGGTAAGGTAGTTGCCCATGAGGAAAGACAGCCGGGCGTCGTCGTCTTTGAAATACAGGCTTTTCCGCATCCCCTTGGGCATTTGATCCACAAAGCAGAAGATGCAGTTGTTGGCGCAGGAACGGGCCCGGTCCATGAGGTAGGTTTCAAACTCCAGGCCCAGATCCTCCCCCTCCTCCTTGGAAACAGAGACGGTGCGCTCCTCTCCCCGGGGGGTCCGCAGCCGCAGCTCCAGCACGGGATCGTAGGTGTAAAACTTGTAGTCCAGTACGTCCACCACACGGTTTCCGTTCACCGCAAGCAAGGTCTCCCCCACCTGCAGCCCGGCCCGTTGGGCAGGACTGTTCTGATCCACCCGCCGGATCACCGTCATACTCACGGCGCGGCCTCCTTTCCTCTTTTCAGCATATCCGGTTCATTTAACCATAATTCAGTTCATTTTACAACACTCTGGGACAAATTTCAAGGGCGGCGGCCCACAATTTCCCCCGTCTCACCGCTCTGAATTCTCATTCTTTTCCCCCCAATCAGCATTCCCCATTTCCCTGTAAAAATTCCCAAAATTCTACAGTTTTGTCGAATTCCGTCGTATTTTTCTTTACCAGAAATTGTAAATTTGTCTTGCGTACGATGTCTGATTATGATACATTTTATGTGTCCTGAATGTAGCGTCGCTAAACAGCTCGATTTAACCGCCGTGTCCGCGGAGGGGTCTGGCCCGGCCAACCTCCAGGGCAGCCGTGTCCGACACGGAGGAGAACGGAATATAAGGGAGAGGTACACCTATGGAACGTGTCAAAAACATTCTGGTGGCTGACGCCAGCACCGAGTTCCGCCGCCACTTCATCCAGGCTCTTACCACGGAAAACGACTTTGCCGTGGTAGGCGAGACGGGAGACGGTCAGCAGCTGCTGGAAATGATCCGCCAGACCCAGCCGGACCTGGTGGTGATGGAAATGGTTCTGTCCACCATGGACGGCATCGAGGTGCTGGAGCAGCTGTCTCAGCTGGAGCACCGCCCCCGCATCCTAGTTCTGTCCAGCTACGCCTGCGGCGCCATGTCCGATCTGGCCGCAGCCAAGGGCGCAGATCATTACATGTCCAAGCCCTGCCACATGGCCGCCGTCTGCCAGCGCATCCGCCAGCTGACCAGCTTTGAGTCTTTGGACAACATCCCCCAAAGCAGCCAGAATCTCCAGGCCATGGTCACCTCCATCATCCACGATGTGGGCGTGCCCGCCCACATCAAGGGATACCAGTATCTTCGGGAGGCCATCCTCATCGCCGTGGAGGACATGGATGTCATCAACGCAGTGACCAAGGTGCTGTACCCTGAGGTAGCCAAGCGCTACGGCACCACCGCCTCCCGGGTAGAGCGGGCCATCCGCCACGCCATTGAGGTGGCCTGGGACCGGGGCGACCTGGAAACCCTGCAGAAATATTTCGGCTACACCGTTTCCAATGTCAAGGGCAAACCCACCAACAGCGAGTTTATCGCCCTGATCGCCGACCGGCTGCAGCTGCAGCAGGTGGGCCGCTGACCTTGCACGATCTGCCGTTTTCTGATATAATTCCCCCGCCTGCAATTTGCATGGCGGGGGATTTTTCCCCTTTTACAGGAAGGAGGAACAGCACAATGGTGATCGAATACCGCCCCAGGGGCGTCTGCTCCCGGGCCTTTACCATCCAGGTGGAGGACGGCGTTATCCAGGATGTAAAGGTTCTGGGCGGCTGCAGCGGCAACCTGCAGGGCATCTCCGCCCTGCTGAAGGGGATGCCGGTGGATGAGGCCATCCGCCGCATGGAGGGCATCCGCTGCGGCATGAAGGCGACCTCCTGCCCCGACCAGCTGGCCCAGGCGCTGAAAACCATCTGAGTCAGGCGAAAAAACGGTGAGGAATAAACATTCCTCACCGTTTTTTGTTACTTCTTGTTGCTGCGGCGCCAGATGCCCATCTTCTCAGCGTCGGCAATCAGCTGCTCACGGAAGTCGGGGTGAGCGATGCTAATGGCGGCCTCTGCCCGCTGCCAGGTGGACAGGCCCTTCATGTTCACCATACCGTACTCGGTGACCACATAGTGGACGCAGGAACGGGGATCGGTGCAGATGGAGCCGTTGGTCAGAGTGGGGACGATGCGGCTTTTCACTGTGCCGTCCTTACCGGTGACGGTGGAGGACATGCAGATGAAGCTCTTGCCGCCCTTGGACAGGTAGGCGCCCATGGCGAAGTCCAGCTGGCCGCCGGTGCCGGAGATGTGCTTCAGGCCGGCGGACTCGGCGTTGATCTGGCCGAACAGATCCATGTCGATGGCGTTGTTGATGGAGATGAAGTTGTCGATCTGGCCGATTACCCGCACATCATTGGTGTAATCCACGGGGGCAGCCATCACATCGGGGTTGCGGTTGACGTAGTCGTACAGCTTCTGGGTGCCGGCGGCAAAGGCAAAGACCTGACGGCCCTTGTCCAGCGCCTTGTGCCGTCCGGTGATCTTGCCGGCGGCCGCCATATCCACAAAGCCGTCCACATACATCTCCGTATGGACAGACAGATCCTTCAGGTCGGACTGGGCAATCATGGCGCCGATGGTATTGGGCATGCCGCCGATACCCAGCTGCAGACAGGCTCCGTTGGGGATCTGGGGCACCACCAGGTTGGCCACGGCCCGATCCACATCGGCGGGCTCACCGCCGGCGCCCAGCTGGGCAACGGGAGGATTGCTGCCCTCCACCACATAGGTCACGTCCTTGATGTTGATCTCGCTGCCGGTCAGGCCATACACCCAGGGCATGTTCTGGTTGACCTCCACGATGATGCACTTGGCCCGGGCCATCAGGTCGGCCAGATGGGAGGCAGCCAGGCCGAAGTTGAAGTTGCCGTGCTGATCCATGGGGGTGGTCTGCAGCATCACCACATCCACGGGATCCAGCTCATCCCGGTAGAACCGGGGCAGCTCGGAATACCGCATGGGATTGAAATAGCCCATGCCCTTGGCGATGATCTTCCGGTCGACGCCGCTGCAGTGCCAGGAGTGCCAGGTAAAATGATCCCCGGCGTCCTCCGCCTTGGTGATCTCGGGCATCCACATAGTCACGCCGCCCCGAACCTTCACATCGGTCAGCTCGTCCTTCCGGGCGGCCAGCGCCTTATCCAGATCGATGGGATGGTTGGTGCACCAGGTGTAATCCACCCAGTCCCCGGACTTGACCACCTTCACCGCCTGCTCGGCGGTGGTCAGCTTCTGCTGGTACATTGCCTGATAATCCATTTTATACCCTCCGTTTTTTTCTCTCCGGGCGTGGCCGTGGCCCGCCCTTAATTATCCAGGTAATAGGGCTTCATCAAACTTTTCTGCTCAGTAGAGTCCTTGGTACGCCCTGATTTCATCGGCTCCATAGGCGGCCGCGGACCGCCGCGGTTTTTCCGGCGGTCAGGCCGGGTAAAGCCCGTCCCGCTCTTGGCCTGCCGCTGCTGGGCGGGCTTGCTTTCTTTCTCCTGCCCCTTCCGGACCTGCACTTCCTTTTTGGCAGCGCCTTTCCGGTTGTGCCGGGAAGCGGCCGATTTAGCCGGCTCCTCCTGCCGGGGCTGGGGCTTTTTCTCCTCCGGCACGGGGGCTGCCGCCTCCTGCTGCCGGTTCTTGTTCTGCTTCTTCCCTTTCCGTCCGGCGCCCCGATCCTCTCCGAACAGCCGGGCCACCAGGCCCTTCCGGGGCGCCAGCAGCCGGGCGGTGGCGTCCATAATATGCTCCCCGGCCAGAGGATCCGGACGATCAAACTCCGTGCGGGGCATGGCGTCTCCCGTGTCCAGCCGGGTGCCGGGACGGGTAAGCTTGTGCCGGGGGGTGGGAGCGGGCTCCTGGGGAAGCTCCTCCTTGATCTCCGACGCCTCCATAACCGGCGTCTCCTGCTGAGCATTCTGGGTGCTCTTGCTCTTCCTTCTTCTCCGGCGGGACCGCTTTTTCTCCTGATCGGACGGTTCGGTGCTCTTCTCTCCGGTTTGCTCCAGAGCCTTCTCCTCCGCCTTCCGGGCAGCTTCCTCCCGGCGCTGGCGGGCGGCCTCCTCCCGGACCCGGCGCAGCTCCTTAGCCGCGGCCCGAGCCTCAGCGTCCTCCTGGTTGATGATCCGGCCGTTTTTGTCCCGCTTGGGAGCCTCCAGCACCACCATGGGGTAGGGGTGGTCCTCCACCACCGTGACGGTGCGCTTGATCAGCTTCTCGATGTCCCGCAGCAGAGGCTTTTCTCCAAAATCACACAGGGAAATGGCCGTTCCCCCACGGCCCGCCCGGCCCGTTCGGCCGATCCGGTGGACGTAGGTCTCAGGTACCTCCGGCAGATTATAGTTGAACACGTGGGACAGCCCGTCAATGTCCAGTCCCCGGGCAGCAATATCCGTAGCCACCAGGCAGCGGATCCTGCCCGCCTTGAAGTCCGCCAAAGCCTGCTGCCGGGCAGTCTGGCTTTTGTTTCCGTGGATAGCCGCGGCGGGAATGCCCGCCTTGGTCAGATCCCGGGCCACCTTGTTTGCCCCGTGCTTGGTCCGGGTGAACACCAGGGCGCTGGTCACCTGCAGATGGCCGATGAGATAGGCCAGCAGGCTAGTCTTGTTCCCCTTGTCCACAAAATAAACCCACTGGTCAATGACCTCCACCGTGGAGGACACCGGGTTGACCGCCACCCGAACGGGACGGTGAAGCAGGGAGTTGACCAGCTCCGTGATCTCCGGGGGCATGGTGGCGGAGAAAAACAGCGTCTGCTTTTTGGCGGGCAGCCATTTCAGAATCTTCTTCACATCGTGGATAAAGCCCATGTCCAGCATCCGGTCGGCCTCGTCCAGGACAAAGATCTCCAGCTGCTCCAGGTGGATATACCCTTGCTGGTACAGATCGGCCAGGCGGCCGGGGGTCGCCACCAGGATATCCACCCCCTCCTGGAGGCGGGCTACCTGGGGCACCTGGGACACGCCGCCAAAAATCACGGCATGGCGCAGAGACAGGTACTTGCCATAGGCCTGAAAGCTCTCGTCAATCTGGATGGCCAGCTCCCGGGTGGGGGTCAGAATCAGCGCCCGAATGGGGTGATCCGTCCGTCCGGCGGTGCTGAGCCGCTGGAGAATGGGGGCCGCAAAGGCACAGGTCTTGCCCGTGCCGGTCTGAGCGCAGCCCAGCACATCCCGTCCCTCCAAAGCGGGGGGGATGGCCTTCTCCTGAATGGGAGAGGGCTTCTCATAGCCCTGTTCATCCAGGGCCGTCAAAATGGGGGCACACAGCCCCAACTCTTGAAATGTCATGTGCTACTTCCTTTTGCTCATTCGTCCGCCGGGGCACCGCCGCCGGCGCCGGCCCGCGGTTCCCTGCGGGCCGGGGTGCGTCACATCCGCCGATCCAGCAGTTCCAGGACCTGAGCCACGCTGCGGGCCAAGGGCTGGCCGGGCACAGCGTCCACCACATAGTCGGCATACTGCTCATACAGCGGGGCGCGGATGGTCAGAATATCCTCCAGAGTCTGACCAGGCTCCAAGGCAATCCCCCGGGAATCCATATTGTGGATCCGGGTCTTTAGCTCCTCCAGGGGGACACGGAGGTAAATCACCGGGCCCATGGCCTTCAGGTGCAGGATCGCTCCCTCCCGGCAGACCACACTGCCTCCCGGGGCGATCACGTGGTGGTGACAGGAGACGGAACAGATGGCCTTCTCCTCCGCTTCCAGGAAATAGGGCACCCCATGGCGGTCGATAATCTCCTGAAGCAGGGCATCTTCCTGCTGCTGAAGCACCAGGTCGGTATCCAGAAATCCATAGCCCAGCGCCTTGGCCAGCAGCACGCCCACCGTGCTTTTTCCGGATCCGGGCATTCCAATCAGTGTCACGTTATCCACAGTCAAATCCCACTCCCTGTCAATTCCTAACTTTTTTCAGTTTACCACAATCCCGGGGAAAAAGAAAGAGAAAACCGTGGTTTCTTTCCCAGAAGGGGGATCCTGCCCTGTTTTTCTTCCCAAAAGGGGATCCTGTTACCTTCTCCTCCCGTCATCGGTCCCAGCCGCTGCAGCCACCACAGCCGCCCGGCCCGCCCTGCTTACCGCAGGCGGAACAGCCGTCGCAGGGATTGCCCCGCTTTCTGTTCCGCACCAGGACAGCCAGTGCGCCGCACACCGCGGCGATCACCCCGGCCAATACGATGGCGTCTGCCATAGCCTTTCCTCCTCGTCCCTCCGTAATGTGCCCCGCCTCAGCGGGAAAAATCTCTTCCGGCGGAAGGGCCCACAGGCTCCGCCGCCGGAAGGAAAACGCACAGATCAAATACGATCAAAAACGGGGCGCCCAGCTGGTGGTAAACCAAACAGGGGCTACCCAAAACAGCTGAAACAGCAGCAGATTCAGGGGGGACAGGGAGCCGTAGGCCGACACACCGGTGAGGTAGTAAGCCAGCAGCAATCCCAACAGACCGCCCGCACACACCAGCGCCCCGCCGAAACGGGTGGCCCGGCGAAGACGGCGGGCGCCCACAATCGACTCCGCGTAAGGGGTCATCCCCTCCCGGCAAAGCACGGCCGTCAGCACCTGGTTGTGGGGCTGATCCTCATCGGACAACTCCCGCCGCCGCTCAATAGCGGGAAACTCCATTTTGTCCGCCGCCAGATGGAACCGCTGGTGGAGCATAGCGGGAATCAGATTGAAGTCCCGGGTGGCCAGCACCGGCCCCACATGCTCCCGCATCAGGGCGTCCAGTGCGGGGAAGACAGCATCAGGCAACATGTAGTTCAGGGCAAAAATCCCTGCCAGTTCGCCGTCCACGGCACAGAACACCGCGTTTTTTACCCGAAGGCCCTGGGGCAGATTGACCTCCATCAGGTTCATGAAGGCCGCCGAGCCCACCAATACCTGGTCGCCCCGGATCTGGGCGGACAGACCGCCACCCTCGTGGCAGCGCAGCCCCTCCGCCGTGCGGAACAGGCCTCCCTGGGCCCGCAGCAGGTCGTGAAACAGCCGGGTCAGTCCGCTGCCCGAATCCCGGATCAGGGTGGCAGTGTAGCTGATGACCCGCTCCGTGGAGTAATCTCCGTAGATCTTAATGTCGCTCAATTCCACGTACCCAGGTGGGAACAGGTCGCCGTCGGTAATCAACACCCGGTCGCCCCGGCGGGTCTGCGCCGCCCCTGGCCAGCCAGCCAGGGCCGCGCCGCTGCGGGCCAGCCGGCGGGAGATTTTATGGAATGGCCGTCCATACACCAAAGCCCCGCCAAAGGAAGCGGAGGCGGTGAAGGTGGCCGACAGGCACCACAGCAGATGCTCCGGCCGCCCCACACCGTAGGAGGACAGCAGAGACAGCAACACACAGCCCAGCGCCAGCAGCGGGCAGCACCGGCGGTAGATCCGCTGGGCCCCGTCATCCATCTGAATCTGGCTTCCGAAGCCCTCCGCCGTGCCCGACCACTTCCGGAAGGTATCCCGGAAATTCCAGACCGCCTTATCCTGGGTAATCAGGTATGGTTCAGCGGTGGAAGCGGCGGTACGGCAGGCTAGGCGCAGGCCGCAGCGCTTGTGATAGGTTCCATGGAGCTGAAAAAACAGGGCAGCCAGCACCACGGCGGTGTAGGGCAGCTCCCCTTCCCGCTGAATGGTGCCGGACAGGGCCTGTACCACGGTATCCGCCATGGTAAATACCGCCGCCAGGGCGGTCAGGGTATCCATCCCGAACCGACCCTTGCACGCCCGGATGATCCCCGTCAGTAAAAAATCCAGGGAAAGCAGCATTCCAAGCCCCAGCATTCCAGCTGCGCCCCAAAGCTGCACCTGAGCCTGATCGAAGGGGGGCAGCCATATGAATCCCGCCGCCGGGATTACAATCTGCGCTCCTGCCAGCACCGCCAGCAGAAACACGCCCAGCACCCGCAGACGCATACCAGCCAGCCCCTTGCCGTAGGTACGGGCCAGCTCCTTGGGGGGCAGATCCTCGGGGATGGGATCCGGACGGCGAAGAAACCGGATGGGGTGGAATTCCAGCTTCCGCGCCTCCCGCTCCTCTTGCTGCTCATAGTCCTCCGGCTCTTCCTCCTGGTCCGTTCCGGGAATCCATTTCTCCAGGCGGCGAACCTCCTCCGGGTCCATCTCCTCCGACTCCTGAAACA
>CALXDY010000118.1 GCA_944387225.1 uncultured Oscillospiraceae bacterium
GAAGACGGTATCGTCAAAGTGGAAGGGCAGGCCGATCCAGGGAGCATCGGACAGGGCCTGAATTTTGGCGGGGTCCATAGTGTTCATGCCGGTGACCTGGCAAATAGCCGCCACTGCATAGGAGCCCACCACACCCAGCAGGATGGGGATAATCTTTACCATGCCTTTGCCCCAAATGTTGCAGCCCACCACAATGGCGATGGCGATGATGGCAATGGCCCAGTTGGTGCGGCAGTTAGTAATGGCAGTGGAGCTGAGGGTCAGGCCGATGCAGATAATGATGGGGCCTGTGACGATGGGGGGGAAGTAACGCATCACCTTCTTGGTGCCGAAGATTTTGAACAGGGCCGACAGCACCACATACATAAGGCCTGCCAGAGCTACGCCGAAGCAGGCGTAGGGCAGCATCTCCTTGTTGGGACTGCCGTCCTCCAGCATGGGAGCCACGGCGGAGTAGCCGCCGATGAAGGCGAAGGAGGAGCCCAGGAAGGCGGGGACCTTCCGCTTGGTGAGGAAGTGGAACAGCAGGGTGCCGAGCCCGGCGAACAGCAGCGTGGCGGACACGCTGAGGCCGGTGAGGGTGGGTACCAGCACCGTGGCGCCGAACATGGCAAACATGTGCTGGACGCCCAGTACCAGCATCTTCGGACGGCCCAGGGTCCGGGCGTCGTAGACGGCGGATGTGGTTTCGTTCATAATGCGACCTCTCTTTCCTAACAACACAGTGGTGGGATTCAGCCGTCTTCTCCTTCCGCCGGGCAAAAAAAGGACCGGTGACAGCGCACCGGTCAGCGGCCAAGGGCGGGAAAAAGAGAAAAAGAGACCCCCGCGGCACAAAACGGCAGATTTGTCGCATACTGTGTCATATCGGGCGCCTCCTTGACGGTTTTTCCCATTATACGAGGTTTTCCCCAGCTTTCACAAGCGCAATGTTGCATAACATTTTGTTTTTTGCGCCGCCGGGGTTTGTGGCTTTTTTCCATTCTTGACAAAAGGCGGCTTTTCCCGCAAAAAGGCTTGTAAAACCTGGGAAAAAGAGGTACAATACACCTGATTCTCTCAAAAACTCACGAAAACAGGTGATCGAATATGGAAAGAACGAAAATTGCGGCCATCTACGCCGACAGCCAGCAGCTGGGCGGGCGGGAGGTCTACGTCTGCGGCTGGGCCCGGACCATCCGGGACATGAAGACCTTCGGCTTCATCGAGCTCAACGACGGCTCCTGCTTTAAGAATCTTCAGGTGGCCATGGACGCCAATATCCTGGCCAATTACAAGAAGATCGCCTCCCAGAACGTGGGGGCCGCTCTGCGGGTCACCGGTACCGTGGTGCTGACTCCGGAGGCCAAGCAGCCCCTGGAGGTAAAGGCCGCTTCTATCGAGGTGGAAGGTACCTCCACCCCCGACTATCCCCTCCAGAAGAAGCGCCACACGGTGGAGTATCTCCGGACCATCCAGCACCTGCGTCCCCGGACCAACCTTTTCTCCGCCGCCTTCCGGGTCCGCTCTGTGGCGGCCCACGCCATCCACTGTTTCTTCCAGGACCGGGGTTTTGTGTACGTCCACACCCCCATCATCACCGCCAGCGACTGTGAGGGCGCCGGGGAGATGTTCAAGGTGACAACCCTGGACCTGGAGAACCTGCCCCGTACCGAGGACGGCAAGGTGGACTACAGCCAGGATTTCTTCGGCAAGAGCGCCAACCTCACCGTGTCCGGCCAGCTGAACGCGGAAAACTTTGCCATGGCCTTCGGAGATGTGTACACCTTCGGTCCTACCTTCCGGGCGGAGAACTCCAACACCCAGCGCCATGCCGCCGAGTTCTGGATGATCGAGCCGGAGATGGCCTTCTGCGATCTGAAGGGGGACATGGACGTGGCGGAGGCCATGATTAAGCACATCATCCGCACCGTGCTGGAGAAGTGCCCCAACGAGATCAATTTCTTCAACTCCTTTGTGGACAAGGGCCTGAAGGAGCGGCTGGAGCATGTGGCCTCCTCCGACTTTGGCCGGGTGACCTACACCGAGGCGGTGGAGATTCTGAAGCAGAACAACGACAAATTTGACTACAAGGTGGAGTGGGGCTGCGACCTGCAGACGGAGCACGAGCGGTATCTCACTGAGCAGGTGTTCAAGAAGCCGGTGTTCGTCACTGACTATCCCAAGGAGATCAAGGCCTTCTACATGCGCCTCAACGACGACGGGAAGACCGTGGCGGCGGCGGATTGCCTGGTGCCGGGGATTGGGGAGATCATCGGCGGCAGCCAGCGTGAGGAGCGTCTGGACGTGCTGGAGGCCCGCATTCAGGAGCTGGGCATGAAGCCGGAGGATTATTGGTGGTACTGCGACCTGCGGCGCTACGGCAGCTGCAAGCACGCAGGCTACGGCCTTGGCTTCGAGCGGATGGTGATGTACCTCACCGGCATTTCCAACATCCGCGACGTGCTGCCCCATCCGAGGACCGTGGGCAACGCGGAATTTTAAGAACGGGAAAACGGCTCTGATGTGCGCTCTGTTCGTGGGGCAGCACGTCGGGGCCCCATCTTGGATGGGGCGGCGCTCTGCGCCGTACAAGCGTTTGGGACCTAGGGTCCAAAACCTTGGCATGGGACAATTCAGTTGTCCCATGTTTGATAAGATTCGGGGTCCCC
>CALXDY010000119.1 GCA_944387225.1 uncultured Oscillospiraceae bacterium
GGGAGACTTCTGGCAGGTCCAGCCCCTCCCGGAGGAGGTTGATGCCCACCAGCACGTCGAAGGACCCCAGGCGGAGGTCCCGGATGATCTCCATGCGCTCGATGGTGTCCACGTCGTGGTGCATGTACCGCACCTTGACGCCGGTATTCTGCAAATAGGCGGTAAGATCTTCCGCCATCCGCTTGGTCAGGGTGGTGATGAGTACCCGCTCCTGCCGCTCAACCCGCAGCTGAATCTCGCCCAGCAGGTCGTCGATCTGGCCCTCCACCGGGCGCACCTCGATTTCCGGGTCCAGCAGGCCGGTGGGTCGGATCACCTGCTCCACGATCTGGCCGGAGCGGCTGCGCTCGTACTCTCCCGGGGTGGCGGAGACATAGATGATCTGGTTCAGCCGTTTCTCAAATTCCTCAAATTTCAGCGGACGGTTGTCGTAGGCGCTGGGCAGGCGGAAGCCGTAATCCACCAGGGAGGTCTTTCTGGCCCGGTCGCCGTTATACATGGCTCGCACCTGGGGCAGGGTCACATGGCTTTCGTCGATGAACAGCACAAAGTCCTTGGGGAAGTAGTCCAGCAGGGTGTGGGGCGGGGACCCGGCGGGCCGGCCCTCGATCACCCGGGAGTAGTTCTCGATGCCGGAGCAGTAGCCGATCTCCTGCATCATCTCCACATCGTACATGGTGCGCTGCTTGATGCGCTGGGCCTCGATGAGCTTGTTTTCCTTCTCGAAGAAGGCCACCCGCTCCTCCATCTCTTCATAGATCCGCTGGATGGCGGCGTCCATTTTCTCCTTGGGGGTGACGTAGTGGGTGGCGGGCCAGATGGGGATGTGGTTCAGCCGCCGGACGGGGGCGCCGGTGACGGCGTTGATTTCGGAGATACGGTCGATCTCATCCCCGAAGAATTCCACCCGGATGGCGGTGTCCTTCCAGTAGGCGGGCCACACCTCCACTGTGTCTCCCCGTACCCGGAACATATTGCGCTCGAAGGCGATGTCGTTGCGCTCGTACCGGATGGCCACCAGCTTTTTCAGCAGCTCGTCCCGCTCCATGGTGGAGCCCACCCGCAGGGAGACCATCATCTGGGCGAAGTCTTCCGGCTCGCCCAGGCCGTAAATGCAGGACACCGAGGCCACCACAATCACGTCCCGCCGCTCCAGCAGGGCGGCGGTGGCCGCCAGACGGAGCCGGTCAATCTCCTCGTTGATGGCCATATCCTTTTCAATAAAGGTGTCGGTGTGGGGAATATAGGCCTCCGGCTGGTAGTAGTCGTAGTAGGAGACGAAATATTCCACCGCGTTGTTGGGGAAAAACTCCCGGAACTCAGCGCACAGCTGGGCGGCCAGGGTTTTGTTGTGAGCCAATACCAGGGTGGGCCGCTGCACCTGCTCGATGATTTTGGCCATGGTGAAGGTCTTGCCGGAGCCGGTGACACCCAGCAGGGTCTGCTCCTCCAGCCCCAGCTCAATTCCCTTGGCCAGGGCTTCAATGGCCTGGGGCTGATCTCCCGCGGGCTGGTATTGAGATACCACTTCAAACTTGGGCATGGCGGCCACCTCCTTGTTCCTGCCTATTCTATCAGAACTGATGTTCTTTTGCAAGAGAAATACGCCCCCCTCCCCGAAGTTGGGGAGGGGAGCGGTGGATTATACAAATGTCAGCCCTCTCAAAGACCGGCTGTCGGCCAGGTTCACCATGTCTCCGTCTACGAAAACCAGGTGATCCACCAGCTCGATGCCGATGGGGGCCAGGCAGGCCCGCAGCACGTCGGTGGTCAGCCAGTCCGCCTGGGAGGGGACGGCCAGGTTGTTGGTGTGGTTGTGGGCCACATAGATCCGGGTGGCCCGGAGGCCCAGAGCCTCCTCTGCGATCCGGCGGGCGTTCATCTCGGCGATCTCGATACTGCCCTCGGCCACCTTCCGCACCCCCAGCACCTGGCGCTTGCCGTCCAGGCACAGGACGTACACCATTTCATTCCGGGCGCCGAAGAAGTAGGGCTCCAGCCAGGGATAGGCGTCCTCCGGGGAGTTGATGATGGGCTGCAGGCGGGTGCGGCTGGCCTGGTACCGGCCCAGCAGGGCGGGGAGCATCCGCAGCAGCACGGCGGTGTGATCTCCCACCCCGGCCACCTTTTTCAGCTCGTCCACCGAGGCGTCCAGCACTCCGGCCAGGGAGCCGAACCGGTCGATCAGGGTGTGGGCCAGGCCGTTCACGTCTCCCTGGGGAATGGCGTAAAACAGCAGCAGCTCCAGCACCCGGTGGTCGGGCCAGCCCTCCATGCCCCGGGAAAGGAATTCCTCCTTCATCCGCTCCCGGTGCCCGGTGTGGGAACCGGTTTTTCTGCCTGCCATGGGGCGCGGACTCCCTCAGGCCTTGGCGCCGTACTGGGCCAGATAGGCCTCCATCCGGGCCTTCATCTCGTCGTCGATGTAGACCTTGCCGTCGATGGGGTTGTTGTGGAGGAAGTCAATGACCTCCCGGACGGTGACGATGGGGAAGACCTGGATGCCGTAGTCCTGGCGCAGCTCGTCCAGGGTAGAGCAGTCCCGGGTGCCCCGCTCCATGCGGTCCACGGAGACGAACAGGGCCTTGATGTTCACGTCGGCCACATGCTTGAACAGCTCAATGGACTCCCGCACGGCAGTGCCGGCGGTGACCACATCCTCCACGATGGCCACGTTGTCCCCGTCCTGGGGCTTGTAGCCCACCATGGAGCCGCCTTCGCCGTGATCCTTGACCTCCTTGCGGTTAAAGCAGTAGGGCAGATCCCGCTCATAGTTGCGGTACAGGGAGGCGGCGGCGGACACCGCCAGAGGGATGCCCTTGTAGGCGGGGCCGAACAGGCAGGTGATGCCCTGGGGCATATGCTCCTGGATGCAGGCGGCGTAGTAGTCGCCCAGCTTGGCGGCCTGGGCGCCGGTCTTATAGTTGCCGGTGTTGACGAAGTAGGGGGTCTTGCGGCCGGACTTGGTGGTAAAGTCTCCGAAGGTCAGCACGCCGGAGCGCACCATGAAGGTAATAAATTCTTCCCGGTAAGTCATAGTAATAACCTCTTTTATCCAAATTACGCTCTTTTGGGGAGCTGCTGCAGCTGGATTCTCACCGCTGTGTCATGACTGCAACAATGCCGGATTGGCACAAAATACGGGGATGCTGCCCGTGCAAGGGGCCAAAAACCCAGCGCAGAATTTAAGCGCAGCGGCCGCTGCGTAGTCATACCGCTACAGCATGTGTGGTTCGCAGAAGTGGTTTCCGTGTACAAGGTGCGTTTCGTTTGTACCTGGATCCACCCCAACTATAGTACATACCACAGCGCTGCCGGTGTAAGATGGGCGACATGTGTGGCATTTAATTGTGAGTCAATTCAAAAGGTGAATCCATTTATTCCCTCTGAATCACAAGCTTGGGACAATCTTCAAACGCATTGGATGCGATTGTCTGAACCTGGTGGGGAATCAAAATGTTTTCAAGATTGGTGCAGCCTGCAAACGCTTTCTCATCAATTACAATGCAGGATCTTGGGATAATAACTGTTTTCAACGCTGTACATCCCATAAATGCACGGGGGCCAATTCGTCTGACTTGCTTGCCAAGCGTCACGGTTTCTAATTTTTTACAATCCTGGAAGGCCTCGTCCAGAATACCTACAACCTGACCACCTGTATTGACGGATGTGACCCCGCTTTCAGCGAATACACGCTTATTTACACAGATGACAGGCTTCCCATTGATTTGATCGGGAATGACGACATCATGGGGGCAGTTTACCTGTTTGTCAATGACTGCCGCAACTTTATGGATGATCATGCCGCTCCAGCAGTTCTGCGAAAATGCAACTGCGTTATCACGACGCTCATTTTTGTTGTTTACGTTAAATTCTGTTCCGAAAACGCAGTCAATGGCCAGAGCTGTGGACTGCATATGTTGGCCCTTGAATAAAATCACGTCCCCCGGCCTGCTTAACGAGCGAAGCCAGTCAATCATCTGGGCCCAATCCGACGTATGCCGCACATCTACCTTGCCTTTGTCCATTTCCTGTGCCAAAGTATGCGCATTTCCCCCAAATATCAAGACGTGGTCAATATCAAGATCACGAATTTGTCCGGCTACACGCTGGTATATTTGATCCGCCTGATCCCCCAGTCTCATCAGCTCCCATACGGCGGCGATTTTTTTGCTGCCCTCCGCGCACTTCATCTCATGCAGTGTTCTCATGGACGAGATCAGAGACAATTCTACAGAAGAGAAACAGTCCACGTATAGATGGTAGCCGCCTACATTACTGAGAGACTGCCGAATGCCTTTTGCATGGTAAGAAGCAAACCCCTCCAGGATCTCACTTTCTGTCATACCCGCCCAACGGCCAACCGCAAACGCGGACAGTATATTATAGGCGTTATGCCGGCCTACAATATCCAGTTTAACGGGGGTAAAACGACCGGTGGATTTCTCTACTACAGTAAGGCTCAGGCCGTCCACGTTCTGCTGAATATCCTTTGCGAAGTAATCTGCATCAGGATTTTCTATGGAATAGGTCTTGATTCCCTCTCTGGGCTCACTTACGTACTCAGAAAGCCATTCGTTATCAATGTTCAGAAGACCAAGACCTCCGGGACGTCTGTTTTCCACCAGGCTCAGCTTATCTTTTTTAATATTTTCGAAAGTCTTGTAAAGATCCAAATGAGCTTCGCCTATATTTGTGATTATGGCCACGTCCGGTTGGAGCATCTCTGCGCCCTTTTCAATATGCTGGGGGAAGCTTCCGCCTACCTCCTGGACATACATTTCGTGTTCAGGCTGCAATTGCTGGATTAGCCGAAGGATGTTAACACGGTTGTTGGCGTTGTTCAAATGGGTGCAGGTATGAGTATTGAACTTGGAAGAGAGGACGAGATAACAAAGTTCTGTCGTGGTTGTTTTTCCTGCGGAGCCCGTGATGCAAATGCTCTTTGCCTTATATAGATCGCGAATATATTTTCCTACACGTACACAGGCTTCCAGCGGATCCTCCACGACAATGGTGGGCATGGGCATTCCGCTCTCGTCCAGGATTTGTTCACTGGCAAATGCCAGCACGGATCCAGTCCTCAGCGCGTTGCGGCAACGATACATTTCTTTTGCCAGCATTTTGTCGTAGAAAAAGATGCTCCCTTTTTCTACCTTTACGGTATCGCTGAGGAGGATCTGCGGTACTATACGATCCTGAATATCTTGGAACTCTACCGGAACTTCAATTCCAATGATGTTGCAAATTCTGGCCAGCGAAAGAATGCGCTTATTACTGCTCTCATTGATGTAATTGTGCTTCCACGCATTCTGGGCATCCAATTCGGAACGATGGTAGTCATAATCCAGTAAAAGCTGTTCGATGGTAAGCCCTTTTTCTGCCATATAACGAGCCAGCTCCAGATCCCCCACATAACTTACGTGGATATACGCCGTATTCGCCATGGTAGACTTCAATTTCCGACGAACAAAACCAAATTTATAGCAGTTTTTCTGCACCCATGTAATTGCCTGGGTCTTGCTGCTCTTATTCCCGTTATAGCTGCCGCCGTTTATATCAAGGGCTGTACCCAGATGATGCTCAGAGCAGCCAAAATTTTGATAGCGCCGCTGTGCTGCCTCTTTGCCATACCGCTCAGCATAAGAATTCTGGCGCAGAAGTTGTGTCTTTTTAGAGCGATGGCCGGATACAAGATTCAGGTAAATCCCGCTTTCCCTGGCAGCAAGGAGCATATTCTTCCATGCAAGGGCTGTTTTTTCACAGCATCCGATACCAGCCGGGAGCGCGTATTTTTCCCCAGTAACATAGTCCGACGGAACGTATATGTCACGAACACGATTGTTTTCATTCACCAACACAGGCAGATCACTGACCTGATCGCCAAAGACCCGCACCATGAAGATAGTTTCCCTTCCAGCGGCATCGATCGCCGTGAGACCCGTATATCCGGGACGGTTGCCAACAACAAAACCGTTATTCAAAGCGGACGCTATAATGGCGTCTTCACTCTTGAATGTGACGAACGTTTCTGCCTGAGGAAGAAAATCACAAATCGACTTCAAAGTCCCAGTCTCAACCTCAAAAATTTTGTCAAAAAACATCTCGACCTCAGCGGGATGAACCTGGTTGGTAATTGACTGGTGAATTTCCTCACGGATCTTCTCTGCGTTGATATTGGAGACAGACAGACCGGTCTCCTCTGCTTTCTCCGTCAGATCTAACACACCATATGTGTTGTCGTGAATGTCTATATAAAGAGGATTATACGACGGCTCAACATTTATAACGACCCGGCTGTCCACGTCAAATGTAATGTTTAGATTGGCCAGGATCGTATTTAGGACGGTATCTCGTCCTTTCATAGGGGAATGACCCCAAATGTAGTTGCCGAGCCCATAGAATACGGGAACTTTTTTTCCGTCCGCGACGACCTCACCCTGCTCCTGGAGCACGTGCGCATGAGAGCCGATGATGGCATCTGCACCCATGCGAGCAGTCCTGTAGGCAATATATTTCTGCAGGACATTGGAAGTGCGTTCATACTCGTTGCCCCAGTGGTAGTATACCAGGATAACTTCGGCACCGTTTTGTCTGACTTCCTGGATATCGTGTTCAACGCGGGCCAGATCTTCCTCCAATGTCTCATAGCAGAAGGAATTTAAAAGGGACTCGGCTTCCGGATCGAGAGCGCGGTTATTCAGCGTTTTGGCACCGTTATGCTTGGCCGTCTCATAAGTATAGTTCAAAACGGCAATTTTAATGCCCTTACGCTCTACGATTGCCCACGCCTTTTCATGCGCTGTCTTCTTGGTGCCGATTACCTGGAGCCCCCGGGATTCCAGAACGGATCTGGTGCGTATGATGCCGGTGCATTTGCTGTCATAGCTGTGGTTGTTGGCGGTGGCGACCACGGAGAAGCCGGCACCCTTGATGGCATCCGCCAACGCATCGGGGGTGTTGAAACGGGGGTAACCTGTGTACGCATCGCCGCCGGCCATGGTGGTTTCACAATTGCACACTGCCAGGTCTGCCGCCTGGATGTAGCTTCTGGTATTGTCAAAGTAATGGGAAAAATCGTGGGTGCCGTCTTTACGTTTGGCGGCACGGATTTGATTGCCGTGCGTCATAATATCGCCGCAAAAAACAATATGCAGATTTACTTGCTCTGGTATTTTGGCCATTTCTATTCCTGCTCCTTTGTCTTGGGATGCTCTAGACATATGCAACTAATAGGCGGTGATAATGGGGAATAAGTGCTAAAATACTTAATTGTACACATACCACAAAATTTGGAGGTACTGCAGAAATCGGAGGAGCGATTCATTAACTGCGGATATTATACCAGCAACATCTGCAAAATACAAGAAACAAGAAACAAGAAAAGGAGAATCCGGTGAACAGAGGAAAATTTACTGCGTCCACAGAGGAAAATTTACTGCGTCCACACCCATCTTGTCGGTTGGTGGGGAATCTGATATAATCACATAGAAAACGGTTTCCACCGGAGCTGGAAGAGGAGGGGCATGCCCTGTGAGGCGAATGATATCACGTATTTATAAAAGGTGTGGAGAGATACTGCAGTACATCCCCTCCCTGCCCCGGAATCTGCTGGTGACTTTTGTGTTCCTGTGCCTGGCCTATCTGTCCAGCCAGGCGCTGATCAACCACACGGGAGCGGAAAACAACTCTGCCCTGGTCTTTGTGGTGGCGGTTATCCTGATCGCCCTGTTCACCGATGGGTATCGGTACGGAATCGTGGCCTCCCTGGTGGGCGCCTTCTGCATCAACTACTTTTTCATGTTCCCCTACCGCCAGTTTTCCCTCAGCTACGCCGGCTATCCCGTGGCTATGCTGTCCATGCTGGCCATTTCCGGCATCGTCTGCGCCCTCACCACCCGGGTGAAAAACCAGGCGGTGGAGGCCATGCGGCGGGAACAGAAGACCCGGGAGCTGTACGAGATGAATGAGAAGCTCAACCGGGAGAAGACGGCCATCCAGCTGGAGGCTGACCGGGAAACCATCCGCAGCAACATCCTCCGGGCGGTGTCCCACGACCTTCGCACCCCGCTCACCTCCATCTCCGGCGCGGCGGCGGTGCTGCTGACCTGTGAGGAGATCACCACATCGGAAAAAAACCTGTCTCTGGTACGGGACATTAAAAATGACGCCGACGCCCTGATCACCATGGTGGAAAATCTGCTGTCCATCACCCGGATCCGGGATGGCACCATGCCCCTGACAAAGCGGGAGGAGATGCTGGAAGAGGTGGCCGGAGACGCCATGCTTACCGTCCGGCGGCGCTTCCCGGAGTATTCCGTGAGCATGGAGCTGTCCGACGACATTCTGTACCTGCCCATGGAACCCATGCTCATCAAGCAGGTCATCATCAACCTGCTGGAAAACGCCATCCGCCATTCCGGCGACCGGGACCACATCGGCCTGTTCCTGTTTCGGCGGGACAACTGGGCTGTGGTGGAGGTACGGGACCAGGGCAAGGGCGTCTCCCCTGAGGTGATCCAGGCGGTGCGGGAAGGCAGGCAGCTGGAGCGCAATCTGTCCGGGGACTCCTCCCGGGGCATGGGGATCGGTCTGGCGGTGTGCCAAAGCATTGTAAAGGCCCATGACGGCTTTTTTGAGGTTGGAAACGACCGGGAGATCGGCGGCGCCGTGTTCCGGTTCGGACTTCCTATGGAGGAACAAGACAATGAGTGACAAGCGGGTAATTCTGGTTATCGAGGACGAGCGTACCATCAGCAACTTCATCTGCCGGGCCCTGACGGCCAACAACTACAAGGCCATTCCCTCCTTCCGGGGGAAGGACGGCCTGTCCCAGTTCTACTCTCACAGCCCCGACCTGGTGCTGCTGGATCTGGGCCTGCCCGACATGGACGGAATGGATATCCTGAAGGAGCTGGAGGAGCTGCCCCAGGAGACGCCGGTCATCATCATCTCTGCCCGGGACCGGGAGGCGGAGAAGGTGAAGGCGCTGGACATGGGGGCGGACGACTATATCGTAAAACCCTTCGGGGTGTCTGAGCTGCTGGCCCGTATCCGCACCACCCTTCGCCGGGCCGACCGGCTGAAGCAGAGCCAGGGGGTGCAGCGGGACGTGTACCAGATCAAGGATCTGACCGTGGATGTGGCCAAGCACCAGGTTCTGGTGGGCGGAGAGGAGATCCATTTCACCCAGAATGAGTTCAAGATTCTGGAGCTTCTGTGCGTCCACGCCGGTAAGGTGCTTACTTACGATTTCATTCTGGAGCATGTCTGGGGCCCCTACGGCAACACCAGCAACCAGATCCTCCGGGTCAATATGGCCAATATCCGCCGGAAGCTGAAGGAGAATCCCTCCGACCCCAAATATGTCCTGACGGAGCTGGGCATCGGGTACCGGATGCTGGAGGATTGAACGAAATAGCCTGGATCGGACATTTCCCCATGGAAATGTCCGATTTTTTCGCCCTTTTTCCCCTAAAACCGTGGGAAAGTATATGGTAAATTTTTGTAGGTCAGAACAGTTTGTGAAAAATCCCCATTGACTTTCGCCGGAAACCTGATACAATACGCTTAAATATTTTAGTTAAATATTTTTAACTAAAATATTTGAAACAAATTATTGATGAATTTGAGAGGAGAATTCCCCATGTTTGAGAAAGTGCGTGACATCATTGTTGAGACCCTGAGCTGCGAGGCCGACGAGGTGACCATGGCGGCCAGCCTGACCGACGACCTGGGCGCCGATTCCCTGGACGCCGTGGAGCTGAACATCGCTCTGGAGGAGCAGCTGGGCATCACCATCGCCGACGAGGATCGCCCCAACATGAAGACCGTGGGCGACATTGTCCGCTACCTGGAGGCCAAGCAGGCCTGATTTTCAAGCGATTGAGGTGACTGTTCCATGGATTTGGAATCCATTTACGCCCTGATGGAGCGCTTTGAGCGCTCCGCTCTGTCCGGCCTGGAGCTGGAGCAGAACGGTACCCGGCTGAAGCTGGAGAAGGGCGGCCAGGCTGTGGCCGCTGCCCCGGCGGTTCCCGTGGCTGCCGCCGCTGTGGCCGCTGCCGCCGTGCAGCCTGCGGCCCCTGCCCCCGCTCAGGAGGAAGGGGAGTACATCAAGGCCCCCCTGGTGGGTACCTTCTACGCCGCCGCCGGCCCGGACGCCGCCCCCTTCGTCAAGGTGGGGGATCCGGTCAAGAAGGGCCAGACGGTGTGCATCCTGGAGGCGATGAAGATGATGAGCGAGATCCCCGCCCCCATGGACTGCGTGATTGAGGAGATCCTGGTGGACAACGGGGCTTTGGCTGCCTTTGACGCCCCCCTGTTCCGGGTGCGGAGGAGTTAAGCATGTTTCAGAAGGTGTTGATCGCCAATCGGGGCGAGATTGCGGTCCGGGTGCTCCGGGCCTGCCGGGAGTTGGGCATTGACACGGTGGCGGTGTATTCCGCTGCCGACGCCGACGCCCTCCACGTGCAGCTGGCCACCCAGGCGGTGTGCATCGGCCCGGCCAGGGCGGCGGACAGCTATCTGAACGTGGACGCCCTGCTCACCGTAGCCCGGCAGACGGGATGTGACGCCGTCCATCCCGGCTACGGATTCCTGTCGGAAAATGCCGACTTCGCCCGCCGCTGTGCCCAGATGGGGCTGACCTTCATCGGCCCCTCCGGGGACGTGATGGATGCCATGGGCAACAAGGCGGCCGCCCGGGCTCTGATGATGGAGCACGGC
>CALXDY010000120.1 GCA_944387225.1 uncultured Oscillospiraceae bacterium
AGGTTTTTGAGGAGATCTGCATCGCCAGCCGTACCGTCAGCAAGTGCGAGGCCGTGAAGGCCCAGCTGGAGGGCAAGACTAAGACCAAAATCACCACCGCCCAGGTGGACGCCGACAAGGTGGACGAGGTGATTGCCCTCATCAAGAAGGTTCAGCCCGACCTGGTGATGAACATCGCCCTCCCCTATCAGGATCTCACCATCATGGACGCCTGCCTGGCCTGCGGCGTCAACTACATGGACACCGCCAACTACGAGCCCGAGGACATTGACGACCCCGAGTGGCGCGCCGTCTACGACAAGCGCTGCAAGGAGGAGGGCTTTTCCGCCTACTTCGATCACTCCTGGCAGTGGGCCTACAAGGAGAAGTTCGAGAAGGCCGGTCTGACGGCGCTCCTTGGCACCGGCTTCGATCCCGGCGTCACCCAGGCCTACTGCGCCTATGCACAGAAACACCTCTTTGACCAGATCGACACCATCGACATCCTGGACTGCAACGGCGGTGACCACGGCTACCCCTTTGCCACCAACTTCAACCCCGAGGTGAATCTGCGGGAGGTGTCCGCCCCCGGCTCCTACTGGGAGAACGGCCGCTGGGTGGAGATCCCTCCCATGTCCATCCATCGGGAGTACGACTTTGACCAGGTGGGGAAGAAGGATATGTACCTGCTCCACCACGAGGAGATTGAGTCCCTGGCCAAAAACATCCCCGGCGTCAAGCGCATCCGCTTCTTCATGACCTTCGGCCAGAGCTATCTCACCCATATGAAGTGTCTGGAGAATGTGGGCATGCTGTCCACCACCCCCATCCAGTTTGAGGGCCACGAGATCGTCCCCATCCAGTTTTTGAAGGCCCTGCTGCCCGATCCCGCCTCTCTGGGCCCCCGCACCGTGGGCAAGACCAACATCGGCTGTATCTTCACCGGCGTGAAGGACGGCAAGGAAAAGACCGCCTATATCTACAATGTGTGCGACCATCAGGCCTGCTACAAGGAAGTGGGCTCTCAGGCCATCAGCTACACCACCGGTGTACCCGCCATGATCGGCGCCATGATGCTGCTCACCGGTAAGTGGAACAAGCCCGGCGTGTTCACAGTAGAGGAGTTTGATCCCGATCCCTACATGGACGCCCTGAATCAGTGGGGCCTGCCTTGGCAGATCCAGGACAACCCGGAGCTGGTGGACTGATGGCACAGTGGCTGAAAACCCCGTACTTCCTGCTGGACGAGGAGCGGATGCTTCATAACCTGGAGATTCTCCGCCGTGTGCAGCAGGAGGCCGGATGCAAGATCCTTCTGGCCCAGAAAGCCTTTTCCGTCTATTACGCCTACCCGCTGATCTCCCAGTATCTGGCCGGCACCACCGCCAGCGGCCTGTACGAGGCCCGGCTGGGCCGGGAGCACTTTCCCGGAGAGGTGCATGTCTTTTCCCCCGCCTACGGGGAGGAGGAGTTTACCCAGCTGCTGAGCCTGGCCGACCATTTTGTGTTCAACTCCCCACGGCAGGTGGAGAAGTACGCCCGCCGGGCCAGAGAGGCGGGAAAGCAGGTGGGGCTGAGGATTAACCCCCAGTGCTCCACCCAGGAAGGCCACGCGATCTACGACCCCTGCGCTCCCGGCTCCCGTCTGGGTACCACCCTGGAAAACTTCCGCCCGGAGCAGCTGGAGCTGCTGGACGGGCTGCACTTCCATACCCTGTGCGAGCAGAATGCCGACGACCTGGAGACTACCCTCAAGGCTTTTGAGACCCAGTTCGGCCCCTATCTCAAGGGGCTGAAGTGGCTCAATCTGGGGGGCGGCCACCACATCACCCGGCCGGACTATCAGGTGGATCGCCTGATTGCCCTGGTGAAGGGGCTGCGGGAGCGGTACGGCGTGGAGGTTTATCTGGAGCCGGGGGAGGCTGTGGTGTACCACGCCGGATTCCTGGTGACTTCTGTGCGGGAGACGCTGCACAACGGCATGGATCTGGCCATTCTGGATACCTCCGCCGCCTGCCACATGCCCGACGTGCTGGAGATGCCCTATCGCCCTCCGCTGAAAGACAGCGGGGAAGCGGGAGAGAAGGCCTATACCTACCGCCTGGGCGGACCCACCTGCCTGTCCGGGGATATCATCGGGGACTACTCCTTCGATAAACCCCTGGAAGAGGGGGACGAGCTGGTGTTTGAGGACATGGCCCTCTATACCATGGTCAAGACCAATACCTTCAACGGCATGCCCCTGCCCCAGATTGTCTGGCGGGGCAGAGACGGGAAGCTGACCCTGATCCGTCAATTCGGCTACGAGGACTTTAAAAACCGTCTTTCCTGATACAGATCCCCTGCCCGGTTAAGCGGGTGCTCGTAAAACAGTTAATCCGACCTATGGTTACGAACATAGGTCGGATTTTTGTATTGTGTATCGGGTTCGGAAAGGCTCCCTTGTGTAAAGGGAGCTGTCAGCGAAGCTGACTGAGGGATTGACAACCCCTCCGCTCCTTCGGAGCACCTCCCCTTACACAGGGGAGGCTTTGTGTGGGCAGAGCCGCATATGACGCACTACACCAAATGGTGTATAGAAGTGCGCCCTTTGCCAGTCTGATACATATGAATATGTGCCAATTATCACAATTATTTTACAGCTCTACCAAAGTATCATCATTGAAAGAGTAGATGTTTTCCCTTTTGAATCCGTATAAAGATCCAGGCAAGCTAATATGCGGTTCAAAAGTAAACGCTTCAACAGCGGACAGTTTTTCTGTGTTCCCTTTTTCAATGTAGATACGGTGGCTCTTGTCCTTAACTATGGAATGCCCCAAATTGCCAAGGAAATCAAGGTTAACGTATCCACGGGCTTTGATTTGATCATTTATGTAGTAGAACAGCTCCTCAAACGTTGTGTTCTCGTCCACGAAGCCAAGCATGGCTTTGTGCAGATATGCTTCCATTTTGAGGCCGTCTCGCCATTCGTCATTTTGAATTTGTTCTATGTCTTTGACGATACTGCCGTTTTCTACGATTAGCGTTCTTGCGTAGTCGCCCCAAACGCAGTTGTTTTGTGGGCTCAAATCTATTGTGATAATATCGTTCATTTCAATAATGTGATCATCTGTTTTATACTCACGACCGGATACCGATACTGCAGTCTTATCGCCAGCAAACACAAAAGAGCCCACATTCCAATACCAAAAGGAATCCGCACCGTGTGAGAGCATATATTCCTCACATAATTTACGAAGTTCAACGAGCGTCATACCGGGCACAATAATTGTTGAGGCATATTCCATAGCAGCTCTATTCAAATTTTGCATTTCGTGAATAGTCATTGTATTTCCTCCGGTTGTTTACACAATTTATAGACTTTTTTATTCTATCATAATGACGCAATATATACAAGAAAAGTCCCGGCAGAAACATCTACCGGGCCTGCAACTGTTTTACGGACCCCTGCCTTTTGGGCGGGGGATTTTTCATGTCCTTAACGTTTCCGGCGGTTGTTTTTCCCATCCTTCACATTCCTTTGACCAAACCTGTGTAGATGGCGGGAGTAAATTTGCGTACAATAGGGGCTGTCCTACGGGAGAAATGAGTAAAATGGAGGAAACAACCATGATCAAACGGATCCTCGTATCCACCCTGACGCTGTCACTGATGGCTGCCGCTCTGGCTGGCTGTACCACCGGCGCGGCCCAGACCCCCGACGGCAGTCAACAGCCCGCTGCAAATATGGCCGCCAACGAGGGGAAGGCCCCCAAGTATGTCTTCCTGTTCATCGGCGACGGCATGAGCTATCCCCAGATCCAGTCCACCGCCGACTATCTGGGCGCGCTGAAGGATGAAGACTACTGGCAGGCGGAGCCCAGTCTGGACGACAACGGCGGAGCCACTCTGGACGGCCCTTCCTACCTGAACTTTATGAACTTTGAGGCTGCCGGATCCGCGGTTACTTACGACTCCAACAGCTTCTGCCCCGACTCTGCCTCTACCGCCACCTCGATTTCCACCGGACATAAGACCTATTCCGGCACCATCAACATGGATGAGACCGGCACCACCGCTTATGAGACCATTTCCGAACAGGTCCATGAGCAGCTGGGAATGAGTGTGGGTGTGATCTCCTCGGTCAACCTGAACCACGCCACGCCTGCCGCCTTCTATGCCCACCAGGCCAGCCGCAACGACTACTACGAGATCGGCCTGGAGCTGGTGGAGTCCGGGTTTGAGTACTTCTCCGGCGGCGGACTGCTGAAGCCCACCGGCGCTGAGGGTGACCAGGAGGATCTGTACGCCCTGGCGGAGAAGGCGGGCTACAAGGTGGTCAAGACCCAGGCTGAGGCGGAGACGGTCACCGGTGGCCCTGTCATCATCGTGGACGAGCATCTGGCTGACGGTGACGCCATGGCCTATGAGCTGGACCGTACCGAGGACATGTGGTCTCTGGCCGACCATGTTGCCAAGGGCATCGAGGTGCTGGAGAAGGATGAGGACGGCTTCTTCCTGATGTGCGAGGGCGGCAAGATTGACTGGGCCTGCCACGCCAATGACGCCGCTTCCTCCATCCACGATACCCAGGCTCTGGCCGATGCGGTGCAGGTGGCTGTGGACTTTGCCAAGGAGCACGCTGACGAGACCCTGATCCTGGTCACCGGCGACCACGAGACCGGCGGTATGACCATCGGCTTTGCCGGTACCGATTACGACACCTATCTGGATCTGCTGGACAGCCAGAAGATCTCCTTCGCCAAATTCGACAGCGACTATGTGGCCGGATATAAGGAGAACAAGACCTCCTTCGAGGATGTGATGAAGGATGTCACCCAGCTGTTCGGACTGAAGCTGGAAGGCGAGGAGGGGGACAAGCTGGTGCTCACTCCCTACGAGCAGGAGAAGCTCCGCGCTGCCTATGAGAAGACGGTCAACGGCACCGCCACCAGCCAGTATGACCAGGAGGAAACGGTCCTTTATGGCGGCTATGAGCCCCTGTCCGTCACGCTGACCCACATCATCAATAACAAGTCCGGCGTGTCCTTTACCTCCTACAGCCACACCGGCCTGCCTGTTGCGGTGCTGGCCCAGGGTGTCAATGCCCAGGAGTTCAACGGCTACTACGATAACACCGACATCTACAACAAGCTGGCCGACATGCTGGGTATTGCCTGATCCCCCATGTACGCCGCGGCCCTGTCCCCGCCCTATGGGCGGGGCGGGGCCGGAAATGTTGATTCTGGAAGGAGTCTTTCCCGCTATGCCAAAGTTCCCGTCCTCCAGCTGCCTGCGCCGCCACGCCCCTGTGCTGGTCTGCCTGCTGGCTATTGTATTTCTGATGCTTCTGCCCACCGGGTATGAGGATGCCGCCCTGTATCAGGAGGCGGAGCGCTGCTCCGCCCGGGTTCTGGCAGTGGACGATTCCGCCATCCGGAACACAGGCCTGGTTCGTTCCGGGGAGCAGCGCTGTACCCTGGAGCTGCTGGACGGGGCCTTTGCGGGGCAGACCGTTACCGGCGTCAATATGCTCAACGGTTCCCTGGAGCAGGACAAGCTCTACGAGCCGGGGGACAGGGCCCTGGTGGTGGTCAGTCACGACGGGGACACCGTCACCAACGTCACCATGTCCGATCATGACCGGCTGGGCTGGGAGGCTCTGATGGCCGCCGCCTTCGCCCTGCTGCTGATCCTGTTTGCCGGGCCGGGGGGCGTGCGGGCCATCGCCTCCTTTGTGCTGACGGTGCTGACTCTTTGGAAGGTGCTGGTTCCCCTGTATCTGAAGGGGTGGAATCCCATCTGGGTGGGGCTGGCCATCACCCTGTTTCTCACCGTGCTGATTATCGCCCTGGTATATGGTTTTGACCGCCGGTGTCTGGCTGCCGTTTCCGGTTCCTTTTTGGGGATTCTGGTCACCTGTGTGCTGGGGGTGACCTTCACCAATCTGTTCCAGATCCACGGGGCGGTTATGGCCTATTCCGAAAGCCTGCTGTATTCCGGCTATCAGCATTTGAACCTAACCCAGATTTTTATGGCTTCCATTTTCCTGGGGGCCTCCGGTGCGGTGATGGATCTGTCTGTGGACATCACCTCTGCCGTCCATGAGGTGGTGGAAAAGCGGCCTGACCTGTCCTGGAAGGACGCGGCCCGGTCGGGGTTGAACGTGGGACGGGCGGCTATGGGAACCATGACCACCACGCTGCTGTTCGCATACTCCGGCGGCTACATCGCCCTGCTGATGGTGTTTATGGCCCAGGGTACGCCGGTGGAGTTTATGCTCAACTACAAATATGTGGCGGCGGAGCTGATTCATACCGTCATCGGCTCCTTTGGCCTGGTAACAGTGGCACCCTTTACCGCCCTGTGTGCCGGAATGCTGCTGGCGGGAAAGACGGCCCCCTCTCAATGTACGGGCCCAATTCTATCCGAACGATAATATACAAACTATTCCATTTCTGGACAGTTTTCCACAGGGTATGTGGAAAACTGTTTTTTATTTGTCTTTTTGTCTCAGGTATGGTATGCTATGCGGTGAAGCAGAAAGGACGTGTAACATGATGCACAGCACCAAGCGAGATTCCTGGCGCTCCAAATGGGGCTTTATCCTGGCCTGTATCGGCTCAGCGGTGGGTATGGGAAACATCTGGCTGTTTCCCTCCCGGGTGTCCCAGTACGGTGGGGCGACCTTTTTGATTCCCTACCTGATTTTTGTGGTTCTGATCGGCTCTACCGGTGTCATCGGGGAGATGGCGCTGGGCCGGGGTACCCGGTCAGGTCCGGTGGATGCCTTTGGCTTTGCCACGAAGCGGCGGTTTGGCAGCGACCGGCCCGGCAAGCTGCTGGGCCTGATCCCGGTGCTGGGCTCCCTGGCTATGGCCATCGGCTACTCCGTGGTGACCGGATGGATTGTCCGCTACCTGGTGGAGGCGCTGTCCGGATCCCTGATGCGTCAGGAGGGGGTGGAGGGATTCAACGCCATGTTCGGCGCGGTGTCCACCCAAAATACCCTTTGGCAGACGGTGGGAATGGCCGCCACCGTCCTGATCCTGATTTTCGGTGTGGCCAAGGGCATTGAGCGGGCCAACAAAATTATGATGCCCTTGTTTTATATTCTGTTTATCGGGCTGGCCATCTATCTGGCCACTCTGCCTGAGGCGGCGGCTGGATACCAATATATCTTCGTTCTCCAGCCGGAAGGGCTGCTGGATCCCCTGGTATGGGTCTATGCCCTGGGTCAGGCCTTCTTCTCCCTGTCGGTGGCGGGCAACGGCACGCTGATTTACGGCTCCTATCTGAGTAAGGATTCCAATATCCCCGCCGACGCCAAAATGGTGGCCCTATTCGATACCGCTGCCGCCACCCTGGCTGCCCTTGTGATCATCCCCGCCATGGCAGTGGCCGGGCAGCAGCTGAACCAGAGCGGTCCGGGCCTGATGTTCATTTTCCTGCCCAATGTACTGTCCGGGATTCCCGGCGGCGGGTTGATCCTGATTGTGTTCTTCCTGGCGGTGACCTTTGCGGCCCTCACCTCTCTCATCAACCTCTACGAGGCGCCCACCGCCACGCTGCAGGAGCTGTTCCACCTGCCCAGATGGGCGGCCTGCGGGATCATCGGTGTGCTGGGTCTGGGTGTGGGACTGGTGATCGCCCCGGTGGTGTCCCCCTGGATGGACGTGTGCTCCATTTACATCTGTCCTCTGGGTGCGCTGTTGGCCGGCGTAATGTTCTTCTGGGTCTGCGGGAAAGACTATGTGCTGGAGCAGGTGAATCTGGCCCGGAGCAAGCCCCTGGGCGCCTGGTTCTACCCCCTGGCCAAGTATGTCTACTGCGGCGTGACCGTGGTGGTGCTGATCCTGGGAGCGGTGCTGGGCAGCATCGGATAATTCAAAAAATCCCCCAAACACAGTTTGGGGGATTTCAGGCTGTCGAAAAAGTCCAGCAAAAGCTGGGCTTTTTCATTTGTAAGCGGTACAATAGTAACAGGTGGTGAGGAAGATGCTGGAACGAGGGAAGATGGACCGCAATGTGATAGAAATGGTGGAAA
>CALXDY010000121.1 GCA_944387225.1 uncultured Oscillospiraceae bacterium
CGAGTGCCTGGCGTCCAGACGTGTGCTCTTCCGCTCACCCCCCGGGCGATGGCTCTGCACCAGGAGATTTTGAATCGGATCGACGCGGTGGAGGCTGTGCTCACCCAGGGCCTTACCCAGGAGGAGATCAGCCAGTTCATGAGCACCATGGATAAGCTCAAGCGCAATCTGGCGGAGGAGGGGCCCATGTCAGCCGCGCTTCAAAGAAACCAAGTGACGTCCAAGGAGGAAACCCTATGAAAAAACGAGGACTGCTTAGCTGTCTCCAGGAATTCAAGCGGGAGGCCATCCTGACCCCCATCTTCGTGATGGGCGAGGTGGCCTTCGACGTATTGATTCCCATGACAACCGGTAAGCTGTTGGATGAAGGTGTAAAGGCGGGCAACATGACGCTGATTCTGCAATACGGGGCGTTGGTGATTGCCATGGCGATGGTGGCTCTGTTTTTGGGCGCCATGTCCGGCCGGTATGCCGCCCACGCGGCCACGGGCCTGTCCCGTAATCTCCGCCGGGAGATGTACCGCAACGTGCAGACCTTTGCCTTTTCCAACATTGACAAGTACTCTACCGGCGGTATCATTACTCGTCTGACCACCGACGTGACCAACGTGCAGATGGCCTTCATGATGATCATCCGCATCGCGGTGAGAAGCCCGGTGATGCTGATCTGTGCCTGGTATCTCACCTTCACCATCAATCCCCGGCTGGCGATGATCTTCCTGTTTGTTATCCCTGTGCTGGCCATTGGTCTGCTGCTGATCATGAGCCAGGCTCATCCCCGGTTTGAAAAGGTGTTTAAGAAGTACGACTGGCTGAACAACGTGGTGCAGGAGAACCTGCTGGGCATCCGCGTGGTCAAGTCCTTCGTCCGGGAGGATCACGAGCGGGAGAAGTTCGGTAAGGTTTCTCAGGAGATCTATGACGAGTTCTCCGCCGCTGAAAAGCTGGTGGCCTTCAACGCCCCTCTCATGCAGGGCTGTGTCTACACCTGTATCCTGGCTGTGTCCTGGATCGGCGCCCATCTGGTGGTGAGCAACGAGCTGACCCCCGGCCAGCTGACCAGTATGTTCAGCTATATCATGATGATCCTCATGAGCCTGATGATGCTGTCCATGGTGCTGGTGATGATTATTATCGCCCGGGCTTCCGCCGAGCGAATTGTGGAGCTGCTCAACGAGACCAGCGACCTGTCCAACGGTGCCAACCCGGTGATGGAAGTGAAGGACGGCTCCGTGGTCTTTGAGAACGTCAGCTTCAGCTACGCCATGGATCCGGAGAAGGAATGTTTGAAGAATGTGAATCTCACCATTCCCTCCGGCTACACCGTGGGCATTCTGGGCGGCACCGGTACCTCCAAGTCCACCCTGGTGCAGCTGATCCCCCGCCTGTACGACGCCACCGAGGGCCGTGTTCTGGTGGGCGGCGTGGACGTCCGGGATTACGACATGGAGACCCTGCGAAACCAGGTGGCCATGGTGCTGCAGAAGAATGTCCTCTTCTCCGGCTCCATTAAGGAAAACCTCCGTTGGGGCGATCCCAACGCCACCGATGAGGAGATGGTTCAGGTCTGTAAACTGGCCCAGGCCGATCCCTTTATCCAGGAGTTCCCCGATCAGTACGACACCCACATTGAGCAGGGCGGCTCCAACGTCTCCGGCGGTCAGAAGCAGCGTCTGTGTATTGCCCGGGCTCTGCTGAAAAAGCCCAAAATCCTGATCCTGGACGACTCCACCTCCGCCGTGGATACCAAGACCGATGCTCTGATCCGTAAGGCTTTCCGGGAGGAGATTCCCGAGACCACCAAGTTCATCATCGCCCAGCGGATTTCCTCCATCGAGGACGCCGACCTGATCCTGGTGATGGACGGCGGCAAGATTGCCGCCATGGGCAGCCACGACCAGCTGCTCCAGTCCTGCGACATCTACCGCGAAATCTACGAATCTCAGACCAAGGGGGGCGACGAGAATGAATAAACCCGTTGTGAACAAGCGCCATACCGCCCGCCGCCTGCTGAGCTATCTGGGCCGGGGCTACCAGCTGCGCTTCGTGCTGGTGCTGATCTGTATTCTGATCACCGCCGTGGCCTCTGTGTCCGGCTCTCTGTTCCTGGGCACCCTGATCGACAACTATATCACCCCGCTGCTGGCGATGGAGACCCCGGTCTACGACGACCTGGCCCGGGTCATCTCCATGATGGCCGGCCTGTACGTGCTGGGCGTGGTGTGCGCCTTCCTGTATAACCGGCTGATGGTCACCATCTCCCAGGGCATGCAGAAGAAGATCCGTGACGATCTGTTCAGCCACATGCAGACCCTGCCCATCCGCTATTTTGATACCCACCCCCACGGCGATGTGATGAGTATCTACACCAACGACGTAGATACCCTCCGCCAGATGCTGTCCCAGAGCATTCCCCAGATGATCAACTCCATGATGATGATCGTGGTCACCTTTGTCAGCATGGTGGCACTGAACATCCCTCTGACCATCGTGGTGGTTGTGTGCATCTTCTTCATGCTGCGGATTGTCAAGCTCCTGGCCGGACGCAGCGGCCGGTATTTCCGCCGCCAGCAGGAGAAGATCGGCAACCTCAACGGCTACGTGGAGGAGATGATCAACGGCCAGAAGGTGGTCAAGGTTTTCTGCCATGAGCAGGAGGCTCAGGAGGGATTTGACAAGGTCAACGATGAGCTCTTTGACTCGGCCAACCGGGCCAACACGTACGCCGACGACCTCATGCCCTGTCTCATGACTATCGGCAACATCCAGTATGCCATGATCGCGATCATGGGCGGAGCCTTCGCCCTCAGCGGAGTGGATGGTACCATCACCCTGGGCACCATCGCCAGCTTCCTCCAGCTGTCCAAGAGCTTCAGCAACCCCATCAGCCAGATTTCCCAGCAGCTCAACTCGGTGATTATGGCTCTGGCCGGTGCTCAGCGGATTTTCGATCTGAGGGATGAGCCCTCGGAGGAGGATCACGGCACCGTCACCCTGGTGAATGTGGCCTTCCAGAAGGACGGCACCATCACCGAGACTAAGGACCGCACCAACCTGTGGGCCTGGAAGGTGCCCCAGGAGGACGGCAGCTTCACCTACACCAAACTGGCCGGAGACGTCCGCTTCGACCATGTGGACTTTGCCTATGAGGAGGGCAAGACCATCCTCCGCGATGTCACCCTCTTCGCCAAGCCCGGCCAGAAGCTGGCCTTCGTGGGCGCTACCGGCGCAGGCAAGACCACCATCACCAACCTGATCAACCGCTTCTACGATATTGCCGACGGCAAGATCCGCTATGACGGCGTGTCCATCAACGACATCTGCAAGTCCGATCTCCGGCGCTCCCTGGGCATCGTCCTCCAGGACACCAACCTGTTTACCGGCACTGTCCGGGACAACATCCGCTACGGCAATCTGGAGGCCACCGACGAGGAGGTGGAGGCTGCCGCCAAGCTGGCCAACGCAGACGACTTTATCAGCCGCCTGCCCCAGGGCTACGACACCATGCTCACCGGCAACGGGGCCAACCTGTCTCAGGGCCAGCGCCAGCTGATTGCCATCGCCCGGGCCGCCGTGGCTGCTCCTCCCGTGATGATTCTGGATGAGGCCACCTCCTCCATCGACACCCGCACCGAGGCCATCGTCCAGCAGGGCATGGATTCCCTGATGTGCGGCCGTACCGTCTTCGTCATCGCCCACCGCCTGTCCACCGTCCGCAACTCCAACGCCATCATGGTGCTGGATCACGGCCGGATCGTGGAGCGGGGTGACCACGAGGATCTGATTGCCCAGCACGGAATCTACTACCAGCTCTATACCGGCGCGTTCGAACTGGAATAATCCGCTTTCTTGCAAGAAAGCTTGGCAAAGAACGTTCTGCGAAGCTTCGCTTCGCCCTCGCCGCCTGGAGCAGGAGCTGGCTCCTTGCCCCAAGCACGAAAGAGCATATGGCGAAGATGGGCCGATGGAAACATCGGCCCATCTTTTTTTGGCTTTACAGCAGTCCCAGCGCAGTTCGATACGGAACGTTTCCTTACCCCAGGGCCACATCCAGGATCATCATGATCAAAAACCCGGCCATTACGCCGTAAGTACCTCCGTGGGTCTGGTGGTTGTGCCGCAGATTGGCTTCGGGGATCAGCTCCTCCACCACCACGTACAGCATGGCCCCCGCGGCGAAGGACAGCAGCCAGGGCATCAGGGGTTGGATGGTTCCGGCGGCCAGCACCGTGAGCAGGGCGGCTACCGGCTCCACGGCGCCGGAGGCCACGCCGGCCAGGAAGGAACCCCGCCGGCCCATGCCTGCCTGACGCAGGGGAAGGGAGATGGCCGCTCCCTCCGGGAAGTTTTGAATGCCGATGCCCATAGCCAGGGCGGTGGCGGCGGGGAGGAGGGCGGGATCCTCCTGGGCGGCCAGGGCGAAGGAGATTCCCACCGCCATGCCCTCCGGAATGTTGTGCATGGCGATGGAAAGCACCAGCAGGGCGTTGCGTCGTCCCTGCTGGCTGTCTCCCTGCCGGGCCAGCAGCTCCGGACTCAGATGGGGGAGCAGGGCGTCCATAGCCACCAGGAACACGATGCCCAGGGCGGAGCCGCCCGCGGCGGGCAGCCATCCGGGCAGTCCCATCTCCTCTGCCTGGTCAATGGCGGGGATCAGCAGGGACCACATGCTGGCGGCAATCATCACGCCCGCGGCGAAACCCAGCATGATCTGATGCAGGGCGGCGCTGACCGAGCGGCGAAACAAAAATACGGTGGCCGCGCCCAGAGAGGTCATCAGGAAGGTGAAGCCCGTGCCTCCGGCGGCCCAAAGCAGTGCCTGTGTCACAATAAGCGTCCTTTCCCGGCGGCTGAAACCGCCGATGGGAGTATGAGGATATGTGCTGCACCAGCCTATGCGCCGCCGTGGGAGGGGGTGCCGGAAGAGGGAAAATGGGGGATTGGGAAAAATTTTTGCTTTTCCTCTATGCAAACGGGGAGAATTATATTAAAATACAAAGGAAGTACTCAGGCGCCTTAGAAGAAGGAGTGGAATACGATTATGGAGAAGCCCAAGTATCAGCGGGTTCTGTTAAAAATCAGCGGCGAGGCCCTGGCGGGGGACGCCGGTCACGGCCTGGATTTCCAGGTTATCAGCGACGTATGCGACGTGGTCAAGCGCTGCGTGGAGCAGGGCGTCCAGGTTGGCATTGTGGTGGGCGGCGGCAACTTCTGGCGCGGCCTGAAGGACGGCGGTGACAAGATGGTCCGCGTCCGTTCCGACCACATGGGCATGCTGGCTACCACCATCAACGCTTTGGCCGTAGCCGACGTGCTGGAGCAGAAGGGTGTGGAGGTCCGGGTGCAGACCGCCATTGAGATGCGCGCCGTGGCTGAGCCCTACATCCGTTCCCGGGCCATCCGCCATCTGGAGAAGGGCCGCGTGGTCATTTTTGGCTGCGGTACCGGCAATCCCTTCTTCTCCACCGATACGGCTGCCGTCCTCCGGGCCGCGGAGATCGACGCGGAGGTCATTCTCCTGGCCAAGAACATCGACGGTGTAGACGCCGCCGATCCCAGAAAGCTGCCCGACGCGGAGAAGTACGACTCCATCAGCTACAGCGACGTGCTGGCCCAGCGCCTGCAGGTCATGGATTCCACCGCCACCTCTCTGTCCATGGACAATAAGATTCCCGTGCTGCTGTTCGCTCTGAAGGATCCGGAGAACATCCTCCGGGCGGTGATGGGAGCGAAAATTGGAACCATCGTCCAGGGCTGAGCCCGGACATGGGTGTGAACAAAACAGAAAGGAAGATCAGACCATGAGTCCAGAGACAAAAGTCTACGATCAGAAAATGATGAAGACCATCGAGGTCGTCAAGGCCAACTTCGCCGCCGTCCGGGCCGGCCGGGCCAACGCCGGCGTGCTGGACCGCATCACGGTGGAGTACTACGGCACGGCCACCCCCCTCAACCAGGTGGCCGCCATCTCCTCCCCGGACCCCCGCACCCTGATGATTCAGCCCTGGGACGCCTCTCTGCTCAAGGCCATTGAGAAGGCCATCCAGACCTCCGACCTGGGAATCAACCCCCAGAACGACGGCAAGGTCATCCGTCTGGGCTTCCCCCAGCTCACCGAGGAGCGCCGCAAGGACCTGACCAAGCAGGTCCGCAAATACGGCGAGGAGGGCAAGGTGGCCCTGCGGAATATCCGCCGGGACGCCATGGAGGATTTCAAGAAAAAGAAGAAGGCCTCCGAGCTCACAGAGGACGACCTGAAGCAGCTTGAGAAGGAGCTCCAGGACCTCACCGACAAGCGCTGCAAGGACATCGACGAGCTGACCAACAAGAAGGAACAGGAACTGATGGCAGTCTGATAGAGGAGCGAAAGCCGCCGGGGGGATTCCCTCCAGCGGCTTTCCCCCAGCATTCCAAAAGAGTAAGGATGTGGCGCAATGCCCCTGTTTAAAGCCAAGGAGCGGGAAGCTCAGGTGGATTTCGGCCGCCTGCCCCGGCACATTGCCATTATTATGGACGGAAACGGCCGCTGGGCGCGGAAGCGGGGGCTGCCCCGCACGGCGGGACATGCGGCGGGGGCGGAGAATTTCCGCACCATCGCCACCTACTGCAAGGACATCGGCCTGGAGTATCTCACCGTCTACGCCTTCTCCACTGAAAACTGGAAGCGCCCGGCGGAGGAGGTGGGGGCTATTATGGGCCTTTTGAAGAAGTACCTCCTGGAGGCCATCGGCCGCATGGAGCGGGACAGGGTGAAGATGGAGTTTTTTGGGGACCTGTCCCCTCTGACCCCCGAACTGCGGCAGCTGTGCCAGCGCACGCGGGAGATCTCCCGGCACTACGACGGCTGCCAGGTGAACGTCTGCCTGAACTACGGCGGCCGGGACGAGATTTTACAGGCGGCCAGGGCCTATGCCCAGGACTGCCTGGAGGGGAAGAGCGACCCCAACCACCTGACGGCGGGGCAGTTCTCCGGCTATCTGTTCTCCAGGGGCGTGCCCGACCCGGACCTGGTCATCCGCCCCAGCGGAGAGCTGCGCCTGTCCAACTTCCTGCTGTGGCAGTCCGCCTACGCGGAGTTTTACTTTACCGACGTGCTGTGGCCCGACTTTTCCAAGGAGGAGCTGCACCGGGCGATTGCGGCCTATCAGAGCCGCTCCCGCCGGTTTGGAGGGATTTGATTTTGGTCAAACGGATTTTGGTGGCGGTGGTTCTGGCGCCGCTGTTTCTCGTCATACTCCTGTTTCCGAACCCGGCGGG
>CALXDY010000122.1 GCA_944387225.1 uncultured Oscillospiraceae bacterium
CAGGGACTCAGGGCTGACCCGGATACCCATGGAAGACAGCTCCAGGGCCTGACCGTTGACGCTGTCCCAGCACAGCAGGTCGCCGTTCATGTCCCAGTCGTCATAGTCAGGAGCCCGGCCATCGTGGGGGGCGCCGGAGCGAAGCTTCCCGCCGATCCCCATAAGGAAGGTGACAGGATGCTCCCGGACAAAGGCGTTTTCACGCTCCTTGGGCGTCAGGCCGGGATAAAGATCCTCCAGCTCCTGGGAGGTGATGAAGGTGACGTCCCGGGAAATCTGGGGCAAAACGGTCAGCTGAGAGAAGTAGGCCCGCAGCACCTGCTGGGTATCCACCAGGGCGCCTACGATTCCCCGCACCGTCTCCTTGAGATAGTCCAGGTTTCGATCCTCCGGGGTGATGATCTTTTCCCAATCCCACTGATCCACATAGGCGGAGTGGAGGTTGTCCAGGTCCTCGTCCCGGCGGATGGCATTCATATTGGTATAAAGGCCCTCACCGGGGTGGAACTGATAGCGCTTCAAAGCCAGGCGCTTCCACTTGGCCAAGGAGTGCACTACCACAGCCGTATCGTCTACGCCGCGGATATCAAAGGACACGGGGCGTTCCACGCCGTTTAGGTCATCGTTTAGACCGGTGGAGGCGGCTACAAACAGGGGGGCGGAGACCCGGTGGAGATTCAGCGCTCCGCTGAGATGGTCCTCAAACAGGCGGTGGAGCAGCCCGATGGCTTTCTGGGTCTCATAAATGTTCAGCAGGGGGGTGTACCCCTGAGGGATCTTGGAATGTTCCATGGTTTTACAACTCCTTCTTGCACGGTGGGAAAAACATGTACTACATTATAATATAAAAGGATGGGGTTGAAAAGACTTTTTTCAAAGTCTGGGGGATATGACTGAAATCAGAGCGCATTATACCATTATATATAACGTGAGGATTCCCGGATATCATGAAGGAGAGTTCGGTTCCACTGAACCAATGAAAGCTTTGAAGGATGGGGGCGGACTCTGGACGCCGGAACCAAAAACAAAAGGACATCCTTTCGGATGTCCTTTCGCTTTGGAGCGGGCGATGGGAGTCGAACCCACCTATCAACCTTGGGAAGGTCGCATTCTACCGATGAATTACGCCCGCAAATACCGGATGCGGCCAACAAGACCGCTGTCTGACGGCTTACTTACTATAGCATAGCCCGCCTGAAAATGCAAGGGTGATTTTCAGGACGATTTTGTCTTTTTTGCAGGCAAGGCAGTGGGGAAGTGAGCCTTATCTGTGTTGTATATTTTATATCTGACGATTTGGTTCGAAAATGATAGAAATATCTGAAATTCATAACATTTTGATGCACATCGGATAAAATGAACAAGATTTCAAAGCAAAGTATGGTGAATATTGCCCTTGTTTTGAGGGGGTAAATTGGTTACAATGTGGTAACAAAAGTAACAGCGGTTGCTTTTGATGTCATTTTTGTTGACATAATTTTGTAACTATAGGAGTGAAGACAATGACACGAAAGCTGTTCTCGACAGCGCTGATGGGCTTTGCCTTGCTTCTCCTGATGGGTGCCGGGGCGGATGGATCCGCCGCCGGCAATCCGGTCAATCAGACCGATACGGACCAGATCTATTGTCTGGTTGAGTCTGATTCCCAGGATGAATTGACCGCCCGGGGCACCGTGGTGTCCGCCGTAACCGGCACCAACGCCCTCGCCCTGGCCGAGGATGTGGACCGGCAGCTTACCGTAAACGGCGAGCCGGTTCCCAGCGAGGTAAACCGCCTTCATCGCAACGGAACGACTTATGTGGCTTTGGTTCCCATGGCTCAGTGCCTGGACACCCAGGCAAAGGCGTCCTGGAACGCATCCACCCAGACGGTGACCATTACCACCAGCGGGCTGAATCTTACCGCTACGGTGGGCCAGAAGTATCTGGTGGCAAACGGCCGGTACCTCTACCTGCCTGAGGGTGTGGAAGTGGTGGATGACCGGGTGACCGTGCCCCTGAGCACCTTGGTAGAGGCTTTTGATGCCAAATTGACCTGGAACGCGGCCACCGGAACGGCGGCTGTGACTCGTGGCAGCGGCGCCATTCTTTCCGGCAACCAGTATTATAACAGCAACGATCTGTACTGGCTGTCCCGGGTGATTTACGCCGAGAGCGGGAATCAGTCCCTGGAGGGAAAGATGGCTGTGGGCAACGTGATCCTTAACCGGGTGAAAAGCCCCATCTTCCCCAATACGGTGGAGGGTGTGCTGTCCCAGAAGAACCAGTTTACCACCTACGCCTCCGGCGCGTTGAGCCGGTGCACCCCTACGGAGAGCTGCATCATCGCCGCTAAGCTGGTGATGGACGGCGGTGTGGTGGATGAGGTAAAAAACGCCCTTTATTTTGACTCCGCTGCCAGCAGCTGGGCTTCCCGAAATCGGGTGTATGTGGCCACCATCGGTAACCACCGGTTTTTCGCCTGATTGATTCGGGCGGCGGCCAATCTCTGATTCTGAAAAGAACCCCCAAAATTCCTGTTTGTGAATTTTGGGGGTTTCTTTTTTGCATATTCATGTATATAATAGAGTCGGTATAAAAGATTGTCCAACCAGAGACAGTGATTCAGACGGAGGAACACGTATGACCAGAAGTACTGCCCGTGAAATTGCGGTGCATATGATTTTTTCCCTGGGCTTCACAACGGAGAGCGTCCAGCAGCTGCTGGATCAGGAACTGAACCGGGAGCGGTTTGCCCAGCTGGGCAAGGATCTGCCCATTTATGAGGAGTATCCCAACCGGAAGCAGGAGGAGTATATCCGCACGCTGGTGACTGGGGTGTTCAGCCATGGGCCGGAGCTGGACGACTGCATCAGCCGGTATGCCATGGGCTGGTCCTTTGCACGCATTCCCCGTATGGCTGCCGCGATTATGCGTACCGCCATGTACGAGGTGCTGTATATGCCGGAGGTGCCCAACGCCGCCGCCATTTCCTCCGCAGTGGAGCTGACCAAGAAATATGAGTCCAAGGAGGTCGTCTCCTTCGTCAACGGTATTTTGGGTACCTTTGCCCGGACAGAGGCTCCGGAGGAGAGCGCCCAGCCTCAGGGGGAGGAGCAGGAGGCTCATCAGGAGTGAAACGGCTGGTCTTAGGGCTGGACACCAGCAATTACACCACCTCTGCAGCCTGGTTTGACGGGACGAAGGGGGAAAACCGGGGGCGTCTGCTGCAGGTGCGGCCGGGTGAGCTGGGCCTGCGCCAGAGCGACGCACTGTTCCAGCATGTCCGGGGACTGCCCCCTCTGATGGAGGAGCTTGCCGCCTCCCTGCCTGACCGCGCCTGGTCGGCAGTGGGTGCCAGTACGCGGCCCAGGGCGGTAGAGGGTTCCTATATGCCTTGCTTTTTGGCCGGCGCCTCCCAGGGGCAGGTGTTGTCCAGTGCCCTGGGGGTGCCGTTCTACGCTTTTTCCCACCAGCAGGGCCATCTGGCCGCCGCGGCTTGGTCGGCGGGGGAGCTGGAACTGCTGGATCGGCCTTTCCTGGCCTGGCATTTGTCCGGAGGAACCACCGAACTGCTGCTGGTACGGCCAGAGGAGAACGGCCCAGCGGTTGAGGCTGAGATTTTGGGGGGAACCCAGGATATTTCAGCCGGACAGCTGATCGACCGTACCGGAGTGCTGTTGGGCTGCGCCTTCCCCGCGGGGAAAGCGGTGGATGAGCTGAGCGGACAAAGTCAAAGCAGAGAGGCTTTTCCGGTGAAAATAAAGGGACTGTCCTTCTCTCTGTCCGGGGTTGAGAACCAGGTGAAGACCCGGATGGAGCGGGGAGAGCAGGCGGCGGATGTGGCTGCCTTCGCTCTGGAGACCGTGTGCCGGACGGTGCTGAGAACGACACAGGCCGCCATGGAGCAGTATCCCGGCCTGCCGGTGCTGTGTTCCGGCGGTGTGGCCTCCAACCGCCGCCTACGGACGGTGATGGAGACGGTTGAGGCTCGCTTTGCCCAGCCATGCTACTCCACGGATAACGCGATGGGCGCCGCCATCCTTACCTGGCGGGCCCTGGAGAGGGAGGAAGGCTGATGAATCAGCAGCAGACGGCGCTGACCCCCAGCCAGGTGGGCCAATATCTCAAGGGCCTGCTGGATCGGGATCGCCTGATGTCCTCCCTTTTGGTGCGGGGGGAGATTTCCAATTATAAGCTCTATCCCTCCGGACACCACTATTTCACCCTGAAGGACGGCCAGGGAGCGCTGCGGTGCGTCATGTTCCGGGGCGATGCCCAGTCTGTGCGGTTCCGGCCGGAGAATGGGATGCAGGTGATTGCCGCCGGGCGTGTGACGGTGTTTCCCCGGGATGGCCAGTACCAGTTGTACTGCACCCGCCTGACCCCGGAGGGGGCGGGAGATTTGCACCTGGCCTTCGAGCAGCTGAAACAGCGGCTTTACCAACAGGGATTGTTTGATCCAGCCCACAAGCAGCCTGTCCCCAGAATGCCTGGTCGGATCGCTCTGATCACCTCGCCGGCGGGAGCGGCTGTCCGAGATATGCTTCGGATTCTGAAAGCCCGGTGGCCCATGGCCGCCGTGTTTGTGCTTCCTGTGCGGGTGCAGGGGGAGGGAGCGGCCCAGGAAATTGCCGCCGCCATCCAGTGGGCAGACTACTATCAGGTGGCGGACGTCCTTCTGGTGGGACGGGGAGGCGGCTCCATGGAGGATCTGTGGGCCTTCAACGAGGAGTGTGTGGCCCAGGCCATTTACCATGCCCGCATCCCTGTGATTTCCGCTGTAGGCCATGAGCCGGACGTCACTATTTCCGATTTTGCCGCCGATCTGCGGGCTGCCACACCGTCTAACGGGGCGGAACTGGCGGTGCCTGACTGTCGGGAAGTCTCCGCCGCCCTGG
>CALXDY010000123.1 GCA_944387225.1 uncultured Oscillospiraceae bacterium
TCCACTGGTTCAGCCGCAGCCAGCGGAACAGCCGCTCCGCCGCCTCGCTCTGCCTGGCCGCCTGAGCCTCCGCCCGGAACTTCCGCAGGCTCAGGTTGCTGCCCAGGGCGGGGTTGCAGGCCCTCCATACTGCCTCATCCCAGATGTCCAGGGCGGCGATCTTGTCCGGATCGTCTCCCGTCAGGACGGATATGCCATACATGATGGGGCACCAGGCCGGGTCGTCTGTGTCCAGTTCCCGCTCCGGCTCTCCCCTCCTCCAGGCCAGGATCCGGCGGCATTTTTCATGGATCTCCCAGCCGATGCTCTTCCGGTCCGGATCGTCCCCGGCGGTGGTCAGCACGATCACCGCCTGCTGCCGCCGGGCGGCATCCGATCCGGCGGTGAGCACATCCCACAGCCGCCGGTTTGGCTGGGCGTGCAGTTCATCAATGATGATAGCGGAAAAGGAATACCCGTGTTTGGTGTCAGCATCTGCGGAATAAACCTTCATCACACCGCCCATCCGGCTGCGAATCTCCCGCACACTGTCCCGACAGTACACCAGGGGATTGCCTTCCGGCTGACTCAGGGCAGTGTGTTCCACCATGTATTTGGCGCACTGATAGATGATGTCGGCGTTGGCCCGATCGGCGGCAAAGATACCAACCTGGGCCCTGGCCTCCCCATCCATCAGCAGATGGTACAGACCCAGCCCGGCGGCAAATTCGCTCTTGCCGTTTTTCTTGGGGATCTCCTCGTAGAGAAAGCGCCGGTATCGTACCCAGCTGCCGTCCTCATCCTGTTGCTGCACGCCGTAAAACTGCCGGATGGCTTCCAGCTCCCAATCAGCCAGGACAAAGGGCTTTCCCGCCCACTCATTCTGGCCGAAACACAGCAGGGAGAAGAAGTCCTCCACATCCTGCACCACCTGCTGGCTGTACCGTAGGGCGGTATCGTCCTCCGGCTCTACCACAGGGACAGGCCAGCCCTCAATCTGTTCAGGCATGGCGTTCACGCTCCCGCATCATCCGCTCGAAGGGGTTCTCCTCCTGCCGCTTACCGCTGTCCGGCAGCACCAGGCGGCACCGGCTGGTAATGGTCATGCCCAGATCGTTGGCGCAGGCCCTGGCCTGCTTGAAGTAGGCGTCCTGGGCCTTTGTCCACTTGCCCGCCAGCTCCGCATCCTGTTGATCCAGGGCGTCTTGAACCATGCGGCTGGCGGCGGTGAACTGGCGCTGGGCCACAAGATACCGGCCCAGCGTGTCCCGGTCCAGCTGAGCAGCGCCCATATCGGCGTCCAGCAGCTCCTTGGCCAGGGCCCGAAAGTCCGCCTTCAGGTACTCCGGCAGCCACTTGGGCACCCGCATCCTGGCCGGCTTGGGCAGCGCCACCTCCTGGGCGGCCCGCTGGGCCTTCTCGCTTTTGGACAGGTGCTTTTTCCCTCTGCCCTCCAGCACGCTCAATTTCTGTCTGGGGCCCGGCATTCCGGCCGCCTCCTTTCTCGCATCGGTGATTGTTTTCCTGTTCTCTGGCTCAATCTTTGCCGCCTCCGCCCATAATCCCCGTCCATAGGTCAAGCCTCCAATCTCCGCCCCCAACCTCCCCATGGGGAAAAAATCCCCCACGGAGGGAGGCCTGCGGTCTTGCATGGCTCAGCGGCAAACTTATTTGCCCCGGGAGGAGGGGTACGCAGGCCTATGGCCTGCCCTGCGCGCCCGGATGAGCGTGCCCGTGCCCGCCTGCGCCCAAGCATCCGGCCGGAATGCCCTCCAGCGGATCATGATTTGCGCCGTCTTTCGGCCATTTCCAGGGCCGTTTTCCGGTTGTGACAGCGGGCGCACAGGCTCTGGTGGTTGCTGGGGTCGATGAACAGCGCCCAGTCCCCACGGTGAGGCTTTACATGATCCACCACCGTGGCCCTGGTGCGGATGCCCCGCCGGGCGCACTCCGCACAGAACGGCTGGCGGAGCAGCTGCGCCGGGCGGAGATCATCCGTCCAGACGTCCAGGGAGTACCAGTCATGCCACTGGGCCGACTCCTGGCGGGGCGCTTTCTTGGGCTTGTGTGCCGGGCAATACCCCTCCCTGGTCAGGGCGCTGCATCCCGGCTTCCGGCAGGGCCGGAGCGGCTTGACGGCCACGGGCTATCACCTCCGGGCAAAACAAAAAGCCGGTGCCGATACCCCCCGCAATCTCGGGAAGTCATCGGCACCGGCTTACTACGAAGCACTGGCCACGTTGGATATTCACTCGAAATTCTGCCTTGCAGCTTCGGCACCAGAGGATCAGATTTGAGGCATCGGTCTCAGCGTCCGCCTTCTGGTTGGTCAGCTGCTTGCAATTAGGACAGACATATCGTCCGTTCTTTATGATCATTCTAGCATACGCCGCCGTAGTTTTCAACTTTTTCGCCCACTTTCTTTTCAAAAACTAAGAAGATATAGTTACCCCCAAGCCAGAAAAGAATAGAAAAGTTCTATTCCCTCTTCCGCCTGCGCCGCGCCCGCCGCCGCTGACTCGGCTGATAGGGCAGCATGTACTTGATCCAGGTAAATTCTCCGTACCCATTGACCACCGGTCCCTCTCGGACCAGCACCACCGCATCCGGCGGAGCTGTCAGAGTAAGGTAGTCCGGCACGGTCTCCGTCTCCGGCTCCGGCCTGGCCAGTCCCAGGGACGGTGTCCAGGTGCGCTCCCCCACCTGAGGGTGGCCCCACTCCCGCGGCTCTTTGGTGAGGTAGCTGGCCAGATCCTCGTAGGTGTAGCCCTGGTGGAAGGTCAGCCTCTGCACCTCCACATCATCGCCGTAGATCCAAAGCCGCCGGATCTCCTCCAGATCCTGTCCGGTGCTGTCCAGCACCAAGTGGTGGTGGAGGCGGCCGCCCGGGTGACAGCCCTCGGTCACATAGATATACCGCAGCCCCTCACCCCGCGCTTTACGCGATGCTTTCAATTTGGCCAAAAAAGAGCGCATGCGCCGGACGGCCTTGTCACGGCTGTCCGGCAGGTGTTTATCATCATAGGTCAGGGCCACAAACAGATCCCCGTTATCAAAATTTGCGGCCAGCGTGCGTTCCAGCTTTTGGAACGACGTCCGGGCGTTCAGACGCTCCCGGGCAGCGGTGCTGGCCTTCATCTTTTGCCGCCGGGCTTTGGGCGGATCTCCGGAGGCCGGTGTGGAATAAATCACAGCAGTAACCAGCCGGCCTGCGCGGATCTGCCGCATTGTTTTACCCATCCGCCGCCACCGCCTTATCCAGCGCCTGTCCGATCCTGTGCCACTTATCAATGGGCAATTTGATGGAGTTCTCCGCCAGACTGCGGAGTTCAGCCGCCGTGAAGAGATTCCCGCCCTTTCCGTATTTCTCAGCCAGCCTCTCATAGGCTCCCAGGCCGTGGCGTTTCCGGTGGGATGCCAGCTTCTCCAAAATCGCTTGCTTCTCCTGAGCGGGCGAAGCTGACGGCTTCCGCTCGGGTATTTCCGGGATGGACTGGTGTTCAATTTGGACACCGTCCACGCCGCTCAACGGCATGTGCTCCAGCCGGTAGCTCATTCCTGGTGACAGCGCCAGCACGCCTCCCCCTAAGGACTGCACCACATAGTCCCGGATCCCGGTCGGCTCTTCCAGGCTCTTTACCGTGGTCTCCACCACCGGGATCATATCCCCCTGCAAAACCGATTTTTGATCCATTCCGTATCAACTCCTCTCTTGTTGTCCTCCGGCTGCGGATCATCCACATAGGGATGCTCCAGGTCTTTCAGTTTACACAGCGCCCCGTAAACTTGGGGCGGCAGGTGAGTCATGGCCTTCCAGTCCACCCCTTTCAGGCCCCAAGTGCCATCCGGGTTTTTATAGGTCAATGTGCCCATTCGCCTTGTCCTCCTCCAGCCTCTTGCGTATAAACTCCAGTTCCACCAGCTTTTGCTGGCAACCCTCCACCGTTGGCCAGTCCCCCCGGACCTGGGCGGCGTCCATGCCATGTTGGCAGCGCTCGATCCACTTGTCCACCCTGGCTCTGGCCTTTTGAAAGGAACGCCCAGCCCGATCCGTTCCACCTGGCAAGCATCATGACCGGCTCGACCTCCTCATCCTCACCATCCATGGCAAATTTACACACGGCTCTGGTAGGGGCCAAGGAATATCCTCAGCTTTTTCATTTTGCTTTGCCCTCCTCCTTGCTGATCCTCTCAAACTCGATCACCCACACCCAAGGGTTGGCATCCCATCCGTAGGCGGCTCTGTCAGCCGGCTTAATGGTGCGGTTCCACAGCTCTGTAAAGGGCTTCGCATAGCACCATTCTTCATACCCACTTCGGTTTGGGCATGGCTTGTCCATGCACCCCTCCACATATGCGCTACACCTACAGCCACCGCCCTCCCACTTAGGCGTTGCGCCTTCCCTTTTGTAATCTTCCGTCGTGATCTTATGCAGCCGCTCCACACGAACACCAGTGACCCGCAGGAAGATCCGGGCGGCCTCCATGGTCATGTAGTACGGGGATTTCCATGTGCCTTTCCATGCGTCAGGGCACTCCGCGGAGGCTTTGTAGATGTAGCTTCCATCCGGCACTACGGTAAAAGTCTCCCGCACCCACAGGATGTCGCCGGGGGAGCAAGGGGCCCGGAACTCATACCAGCAATCAGCTCCATGGGTCCGCCAGAAGTTCGTTTCGCCCTTCCGGTATAGCGTCTTTACTGCTGCAATCGGCTGCGGCTTCACTACCCGGCGGGTAACGGTTTTCCGCCCCTCAAGGATGGCCCGTACCATCTCTGTATTAAATACGATTTGTTTCATCGCATTCACCCCTCCGGCACCGGCCACCATTCCAGGCACTCAGCCTCGATCGGTCGCCCCCCTGGAAGGAACGCCCAGCCCGATCCGTTCCACCTGGCAAGCATCATGACCGGCTCGACCTCCTCATCCTCACCATCAATGGCAAATTTACACACGGCTCTGGTAGGGGCCACGGGGCGCTGCTGCCCGGGAAGCCATTGTAGCGGCACACCGCCCTCTGCAGGGGGCGTGGGAGCAATCGTCTGCGGTGTGTCCGTGCGGCACAGCAGATAGTCCAGAGATACCCCCAGCAGATCTGCCACCTGGACAAAACGCTTGACGCTCTCCAGAGAACAGCCGTATCCATATGGAAGATTCGTATTGACTGTAATCTTTGCCGATCCGTCCTCCAGTGCGACCGTTTTCTCATTATCAGTCTGCACCCAGTACATGCCCACGGCCTTGTAACATGCCTTCACCGATTTTCCGGCTTTCGTGCGGGCTTCTCCAAAGCGTGACCAGAATTTCCTGATTTCCTCAATGACCGGCCGCTCCCTCTCCTCCTTGGCCAGCTGGTCCTGGTGCCGCTGGGCCTTAGCAGTTTCCCGGAGTTTTCTCACCTTATCCGCCAGCATAGGGCAGGCGTTTTTACACTTGGCCAGATTCTCACACTTGTCACAGCATTTAGAGCAACTGGAGCTCGAGTAATACTGACTCTGATACACCGCCTGCTTCCGTTTCCCTTCAATGTTGCTGCACGGGAAGTCCTTCCTCGATCCACGCTTACAGATCAGATTATCAATGGCTGCGAGCTTTTCGCCATAATTCTTGGCCTGGTGTTCATAAAACCAACGAATCTGCGTGTCCTTCTGCTTGATCCCATCAAAGATCACCGTTTGATGCTCCGCCGGCATCTGCGCCAGAGTATATGCCGTTGATTCCGACAGCTCCCCACTCTCATAGCTTGGCTTCCAGGATGGATGCAGGTTCTCCCGAATCATTTTGAGGCGGGCCAGCTTTGAGGCAGACACCTTGCAAGCCTGGGCCACATGGTCACGCATCCGCCCCGGGAAGTCAAACCCTTCTTCCTTCAGCTTATACAGGAGTTCTTCCACTCTCTGGGCCTGTCTGCTCAGTTCCGCAGAGGTCATCTTCCGGGTGTCGCTGTTAGCATAAATCAAGCGCAGCTCCTGGAGCGTCTCAGATTCCTGCCCTCTCTCCCGGATGCAGGGTACCTCCCGCAAATCATTCCGGCCGTCCTGCACCAGTTTGCGAATGGCCGCCCGGCGCCGGTGGCCGGAGACGATTACTACGTGATCCCCGTCCCCATCCCGCACACGGATAGGCTGCTGCAGACCCAACAGCTCGATATTGGCCGCCAGCTCATCCAGGCCGGATAGCTCGTAAAAATTTCTCGGGTCATCGTCGATCCGGTCAATGTCGATGTACTCAATCTGCTCCCGGTGTTCAATTTGGACACTGCTCAGCCGCTTGGCAAATTCCCCGATCTCAAACGGCATGATTGTCCGCCTCCTCCCACGGCCCAAACATTTCCTGGGCCAGCGCCCGATAGTCATAGCTGGCGGCGGATCGCCAGCTGTACTCCAGCACCGGTTTCTTCTCGAAGGTGCTCTCCGGCACCTTATCTGTCTGGCGGATCACCTGGCGGAAAACGGGCAGAGCGCCCAGTTGCCGGAGCATTCGCTCCCCCTGTTCTACGGCGGGAGATTTGTGCCACTTGGTGATCAGCACCCCGTCCACCCGCAGGGCTGGATTAACCTGGAGCATGGACTCCGCCTGCCGCACCATCTCTAACGCTCCTTCCAGGGAGAACCTGTCCATCTCAACGGGTATAATCAGTTCCCGGGCGGCCATCAGGGCGGCGGTGCTGGCGGCCGTAAAGCCCGGTGGGCAGTCAAACAGCACCATGTCAACCTCGCCATCCTCCGCCATGGCCTCCACAAACCCTTTCAGTGCACAGATCCCTGTCCGCTTTCCCTGGATGGCCGCAAGATCTATCCGATAGAGGGAGGCGCTGGCCGGCAGCAGGTAGATCCTGGGCCGTACCAGCTGCATATTGTCCGACCAACAGCATTCCCCGCCGGTCTCCAGCACGTCCGCCACGCTCAGGCCATCTCCGTCCTGGTAGTCCGGCATGTAAAACCGGGTGAGATTGCACTGGCCGTCGCAGTCCACCAGGGCCACGTTTTTCCCGTACAAATTCGCCAGGATGCTGGCCAGCTGGATGGTAGTGACGGTTTTCCCCACACCGCCCTTCATGTTGATGATTGCAATCGTTCTCATGTAATCGCCTTCTTTCTCAGATTTTTCCGGGCATCGCCTTGAAGCTCTCCCGGATCTTGTGCCCGTGAACGTCGAATTCCAGGGTGTAATGCCGGTGGGCCCGGTTGATGTGGATCACCGTCCCGACCATAGACCGGATGTCCTGCCTACCCTCGTCAATCCCATGGTGCAGCACAAAATCCGGGATCACCCGCACCTTATCGCCAATCTGCATTTCCTCACCCCCTCAGAACGGCAGCGGCGTATTTGCCGGCAATTCGTACAGCGTCGTCTGTGGGTTTGGCGTCCGGCTTGCCGGGGCCGGCCGTGTGGCAGAGCTGGGCCTGAATCTCTGGTGGGCGCCGTCCAGCACCAGGTACAGGATTCCTCCGGCCTCCCCCTCCTTGTTTTTCGCCACCTTCAGGCAGCGCCGACTGCGGGGATTGTCCGGCTCCTCCTTGTACAGCAGCAGCACCCCGTCGGCGTCCTGTTCGATCTGTCCGGACTGCCTCAGGGAGTGCAGCCCAGGGGCCTTCTCCTGCTTCCCGTCCCTGGCAGGACGGGCCAGCTGGGACAGTGCAACCACTGTGATCCCGGTGATCTGGGCCATGGTATGCAGATCCATGGAGATCTGGCTGATCTGTTCCACCGCCGATCTCTTGCGGTCATCCGGAGCGATCAGCTGCAGGTAGTCCACATAGATCACGTCGTACCGCCCAGCCAAAGACATAGATCTTATGTCGGTCACAGACAGGCCTCCGGCCTGGATGACCTCCATCTTCCGCCCCACGAATCGATCAGACAATGCGCCGCAGGCGTCCCAATCCTCATCCGTCAGGGTGTGGCCCTTGATCCTGGAGAAATCCACATCACACACTGCCGCCACCAGGCGGTCAATGATTTTTTCCGGCTTGGTCTCCAGGGAGAAGTAACCCACACGGTAATCTTTGGCCTGATTCCAGGCCAGCTGGAGGGACAGTGCGGTTTTACCCGCGGACGGGTAGCCGCCCAGGATAAAAAAGTCCCCGCCCAGTTCCACCCGACACACCTCGTCCAGGCTTTCAAAACCCCAGGGGATTAGATTTGGCTCTTTCACCTGGCGGTCGTAAAAATCCCGGAAGCCCTCCTCCAGCGTCATTCTCCGCACATCGCTGCGGCTGGCCAGCACCTGGCCCATCTCTGCCAGGATTGCCTGGCAATCTTCCAGGCCTGCCGCCTGCTGCATGGAAAGGGCCAAGCTCTGGACCCTGGCCTTCCGGGCCTCCTCCACCGTAAGGTTGATATACTCCTCCACGTTGGCGGCTGTGGATGTGTAGTCCATCAGCTGGATGAGAGTCTGGCTATACTCCGGCCCCAGCTGGGCCCCAACGGTTACGGCATCAATCGGCCTGCCGGCCAGAAACAGCCGCCGGGCAGCCTGGTATACGGTTTTCAGTTCGCCGGTGAAGTCCTCCTCCCGGGTACCGTGAAACACCATCCCCGCCACATGGGGAGCGTCGATCAGCAGGGAGCCCAGTACCCCCCACTGCCCTGTCAGTCTCTGACTGGTCATAGCAGGTAAGTACCTCCCTCCTCCTCCACCCTGGCCGGCGCGGCAGAGGGAGCAGCAGCTTGTCCACCCTTCAGGGGGAACAGGCCCTTCCAGCTACTCTCCACCGACTGGGCCAGCAGCTGCAGCTTCATCTGGCGGTCTCCGCCGGACAGCTTGTCCAGCTTACCCAGCAGCAGCTGCACCGCCTTGGCGGAGTTGATGGCCCTAAGCTGGACGCGCACCTCGATGAACGCCCCCAGGGCGGCAGCCAGCTGCCTGTCCTCTCCGACGTAAGCCCGGAGAATGGGCTTTGCATCCTCGGCCAGGTCGTACTTACTTCGCCGTCTGGCCCCCTTTGGGGGACTATAGGGGGTATTATATATATCTATATTCTTTATATCTTTATTATTTTGTGTCGGGATTCCCGTCAACGGTTTTCCCGTTGACGGTTTTTCCCGTTGACGGTGTTTCCGGACAACGGTGGCTTTTTCGGTCTCACCGTTGTCGGGGTTTCCGGACAACGGTGCTTCATCCTGCAGGACATAAATGTTCCCGCCAAACTTGCCGCCGGAGTCGTGGGATTGTTCCCGGATCAGGTAGCCTACTTCCTGCAGCTCCCCCAGCAGACGGCGCACCTTATCCTTTCCGCAGCCGGCCTTCCCGGCCAGCCCGGACACGGTAAACTCCCACCCCTCCGGGAGAGAGACCATCAGCGCAAACAGGCCCCGGGCCTCCAGGCTCAGTCTCTGATCCTGGGCCACGCCCCGCATCAGGACGACAAACCCCTGCTTTCGTCCAGACCTGATTTTTTGCTCACTCATATTGCCTCACCCCCTTGTAAACTACCCGCATATATGCTATACTACAGATGTTCTCATGTGAGCCTTTTGGCTTGCCCCGGGTTGGTAGTCCCCACTGCCGCCCGGGTTTTTTATTGCCTCAAATAGACAGCCAGCGCCAGCAAGAAGGTCACCACAGACAGCCCGCAGAATCCCCATTCCACCGCCTCGTACAGCTTCGGGTACCTCCGCCGCAGTTTCTCCCACATGCTCTGTCTCCCTCCTCATCATCCGGCGCTCCCGGAGCTCCATCGGCTCCAGCACCACCGTCAGCTCCGGCGTAATCAGCACCGGCCTGTCCCGCAGCATAGCCAGTCTGGCCCAGCCGCCGATCCATTCCAGGGTGTATGCCCCTCTCTCCCGATCTACCCGCATCCAGGTCTCTTCGTAGGCCGGGGGCTGTCCATTGTGGGCCTGCACCAGCCGCCACAGCTGCGCCCGGCCCGTCCTAAGTACATTCACGAATATCCTCCTTTCCAAATTCCGGCGTGTACCAGGGCGGCCACTGCCGCCTCATCCACGCGCTTGTTGATGCTGTCCCACTGGGCTTGGGTAAGCGGGACTTCCCGGTGCTCCTCCATGGTGACAGAGATCCCGATCTTCGGGCCCCGGTCCCCCAGCAGGGAGCAATCCACGTCATACTCCTTATCCCCCAGGATCAGGATGTGCCGGCCCTTCCACCGACGGCCCTCTCTGGGCACCGGCGGGTCGCTGTAATAGGACAGGGTATGCTGGACAGTCACCTCTACCGGGGGCCATCCATCCACCTCTTTCCGGCAGCATTTCATGTTCGAATGTTCAAAATATTCGATCCGGCCCACGTGACCACCTCCCCCAAACCCTATTCCATCCGGCCTGTCCCCTATGTGGGGACGGCTATTTTTTTGCGCCGTAGTAGGCGCCCAGCTCCATCCCGTACTGCACCAGGCCCTGGATCTCCAGCAGGATGGCCTGGAAATCCGCCTGTTCCGTCTCGTCGATCCGGTTATCCTCTGCAATCTCCATCAACCGTTCCAGGCTCTTGTTCTGGGAAAAGCGGCGGATCCGGTTGAACAGCCGCAAGGTCAGCTCGATCAGGCTCCGCTCCTCCATGGGCGGGATGATTTTACCGGCCAGGGCATTTGCTACCCTCACATGCTGATAGACCAGCATGGGGGCGCCGTAAACTGCCACCATCCGTTCCACCGTGTCGTCCCCGGGAAGCCGCTCCCCTGTCTCATACCCCGCCAGCGTCCGGACTGAGATGTCCAGCAGCTCCGCCGCCGCCTCCTGGGTCAGGCCCTTGGCCTTGCGGGCCTGCTGGTAAATGCTGCAATCGCCTTGCATGGCAATCACCTCCTTGCTGGGATAAGATGGTATCAGGGAAACTGTCGGGGACTTGCCCGTCCTGGCCCAGCAGCTGAGCGGCGGTGCAGCCGAAGAAATCGCACAGGGCCATCAGATTCCCAAAGGAGATCTTTTTCGTCCCCAACTCCCACTGAGCCACCGAAGCATTTGAAACGCCGATCCGGTCAGCCAACTCCCGCTGGGAAAGTCCCCTCGCGTTCCGAAACTCCCGAAGCCGCAGTATATATTCCATATTCACACCTCCTCTCTTTTGGGTGTTGCTTGCCGCAGGTAAGCATGGTAAAATAGAGAAAACATGCAATTCTCCGATTTTGGAAATAAGAGGTAATTATGGACGCAAAACTCATCCAGGATGTGCACCGCTTTTTTACGGTCTATCAAAACCGGACTGCAGATCTTATCAGCACGCTCCCCCCTAAAGCCAGAGCTGAGCTGGAGGAGGAGCTGGAATTACTACAAGATGCCGTCCTGAAACGTCTGCGCGAAGCTACCGTCTAAGGGAGGGAACTGTCAGCTCCAGCAGCATCCTCTGCGCCTCAGTCAATGCGTCCTCTGCCCTTTGATAGGTGCAGCCGCTGTCCAGAATGATCTGGACAAGGTTTCCTGCAAGAGCCTTTACCTGCTCATCCGGCTCTTGTATGCGATATGACATTCTCATTGTGTCACCACCTCTCTGTTCAGGCCGGGCATACCTAGAGCGCCAGGCGCAGGATCGTCAGGATCGAGCCCAGCAGCGCGCCGACAAGCGCACTGACCAAAAGGTTTCGGTACTTTCTGCGGTAATAGGTGCGGTCACCGGCTCTCTCCTTACGCTCCTGGTGGAGCATTTCAGCGAGGTCATAGGCCTGCTGCAGTCGCTGATCGGCTAAGCCCTCCTGATAATCGGCCCAAAACCGATGGAACTGATCCAGGTCGTAGCCGCCATCTATCTCCCGCAGCATCCCAGCGTTAATGGCTGCATACAACGCAGCTTCCCGTGCTGTTGTAGACTGCCTGTGTTCCATGCGATCTCCCCTCTCTGTTTACGTTTCAGGTATCATTTCTTCAAATTTCTGATATGAACGGAGGTGGATTTGTCGTGCTTGAACTGCTGGGCATGATCGGACAGGCCCTTCTTTCGAACTTGACTGACATCATTGCCCTGGTTGCGGTACTTGGGCTGATCTTTAACAAGATACAAGAACGAGACACCGCACTCTCCGGCGCATATTTCTCACGCATGACCGCCTCATATGAGCAATTTTGGACGGCGTTCACGAAATTTGTCTACGCCCCTACAGATGAGGCCCGGGATCAATTTGCCATAGCCGTATATAACGCCGTTCTCTATTCCTCCGAGGACATCGCAAAGGGCATCCAGGTGCTCCATCGCAAAGCGATCGAGCGGTCACGTACCGGCCAACGGGACGCAAAGGAACTAGATGAACTTGCCGGTGCGTTGGAGGAGCTGATGCACCAGGATGTTTTGATGTTTCGGAAACGGGCTCGCCGGTGAATTCATGCACGCCCAACGCTCTGGCAAGCATCTTACGAATCACCGCAATATCTCCGCTGACACTTGCCATGTCTGTAATTTGCATCGTTCCCAGCGGTGGCTCCCGTTTCTCACGCCACAGGATTCCCATGGTTTACACTCTCCTTCTCTGTTTGATTTTACAGGCATCGTTTCTTCAAATAACCTTTGAGGATATGGGGCTTCTTCCCCTTCTTTATGAAAGGAGGTGAGCCTGATGTTTTGTCCATTCATCGGCGGAGAATGTCGCGAAGATTGTACATTCCGACACGTTGAGCGGGCCTGCGCCGGCGGGATAGTGAGCCGTACATCTCACTGCATCCTCGCCATCGCAGCTGACCAACTGGATATGTACGTCCTGAAGATGACAGGGCAGGCCGAGGATCAGAAGGGATAAGGAAATCCCGGCACAAACTGTACGGGTGCGGTACGGTTAATGGCATTCTGGCAGAGAGTCAAAAGGTGATTTGCCTGCCGCACCGTGCAGCCCTCTGACTGCAGCAGCTGGATGATCTTATCCATAATCTCTCGCTGCTTCTCAAAGTCGAAGTCGTCCATAGGTTACACCCCCTTCTCGGTTTAATTTTCGTGCTTTGCTTGCCTGTGGTTAAATAATAAATCCCCAATTTATGATTGTCAATATTAAATCACCAATATATGATTTTTTGTTATTCTCTATTTAATAGGAGTGATGCCCTTTGGATGCCAATGTTTTTGTGCAAAATGTCAAGACTCTCTGCAAAAATAAAGGGATCAAGCCTACAATTGCATGTGAAGAAAGCGGTGCAGGGAAAAATTTATTAAACCACATTGAAACACGTGGCAGTATTCCATCGGTAGAAAAGGTTCAAAAACTGGCAGAATATCTCGGCGTCACTACAAGCGAACTACTCGGCGAAAAAATAGAGCCCACCGTCAATGACGATGGACTCACAGATGAGGAGCGCAACCTTATGGCTCAGTTTCGGCAGCTGACGCCGGAGCAGCAGGACATGGTTCTGCGGATGGTTCAGGCTGCTGCTGACAAGCCTGAATAGCCTGGAGTGCAGCGCACATAAGACGGCTTGGGTCTTTGCTGGTGCGGATCAGATCCAGCAGCATGGCTTCTTTGTCTGTCATGGTCGCTGCCCCTCTCTATGTAGTGTGTGTATTCATTTTAGTACGTTTGTTCCATTCGGTCAAGAACATTTTTTCGACAAATAAAAATTGTGTCCAATTTGGACACGGAGTGGAGTGGTGGAAATGAGAAAATCGCTTGCCCTGATCTTTTGTGTGTCTTCCCTATTATTAGCTGCCTGTGGTGGGGACAACAACAGCAGCAATTCTACTTCGTCATCTGAGTTATCTTCGTCATCTGGGTCATCAGTAGGCAGCCAGGCCGTAAATGGCAGTCAACCGAATGCCAGTGTCGGAACGTCGACAGAGAATACTGATGATCGAGGCATCACAGGTTCAGACTATTTTCCAATTATCTATGTCTTAAATGACGAATTTGGGATTCCCTACCCAACTCAGCAGGAATCAGCGGATCAAGAATTTAGTGCATATAGTGTTTACTCACTTTCTCAAGATCAGGATCAAAGCGCAATGTTTGATTATTACATCTATCTTGATGATGACGAGGAAGTAATATCGGCAACATTTGGCATAACAAATGATTATACGAACAGCACAATTTTTGAATCCCGTGCGGAGCTGTTCATCTACTGTGTTGGACTTCTTCCATATGACACAGCGAAGTCAGACGAAACCGCAGATGCCCTGTGTGAAGCAATTGACACTTTGGAAGAGGGCACTCCATTTGTTCTGACTGAGGGGGATGTTACATTCGAGCTTTATGCCACCAAAGACGCATATGGAGACATATCCAGCATCTTTCTGGAGATAAGCAAAGCTGAGTAACAGGAAAGAATCACATGTCAAATACTCATCATGTGGATTCTACAAAATAAAACCTGTCTGTGTCCAAATTGGACACATGATAATTAATAAACAAGGAAGAGAATAGGGGGATCTGATATGGATTTTATTGACCAACTGAAACAGTTTTCTAAGCGGGTAGAAGGGCTCCGCGATTCAATTCAGACAGAGGAGGCTACAAAGACAGCCATCATCATGCCCTTCTTTTCTATGCTTGGGTATGATGTCTTTAATCCCCAGGAATTTGTCCCAGAATTTACGGCAGACGTGGGCATAAAAAAAGGCGAGAAGGTTGACTATGCCATCATCAAAGATGGGGAGCCGGTCATTCTCATTGAATGCAAGGCAATTACGGAAAACCTTGACCGGCACGATTCCCAGCTCTTCAGATATTTTGGGACAACCACTGCTAAATTTGCAATCCTGACCAACGGGATCGTATATCGATTCTATACCGATCTTGATAATCAAAACAAAATGGATGACGACCCATTTTTTGTTGTTAATATCCTGGAGATCCGGGAAAATCAGGTGCCGGAACTTAAAAAGTTCAGCAAATCCATGTTTGATATTGACTCAATTTCAAGCACCGCAGCCGATCTTAAGTACGTACACCAGTTCAAAGAAGCATTTAAAAGCCAGTTGGATGCTCCCAGTGATGATTTGGTCAAGCTGTTTCTTCAGGGATGCTATTCAGGCACTAAAACACAAATCGTCATTGAGCGTTTCCGTCCTATTCTGAAAAAAGCCCTGAACGAATTGATCAGTGAATTGATGAACGACAAGATTAAGACCGCGCTGGGCGGATCCGGCGGCAGTGTCTCTCTTACTGAGACAAAGCCACAAGAAGAATCTGTACCCACACAGGATGAAAAGAGAGTGCCGGCTATTGTCACTACGGAAGAGGAGTTGGAGGCATTCTTTATTATCAAGAATCTACTTTCAGATGTGGCTCCTATGGGTGATATTACCTACAAGGACACTGAGTCCTACATTAACATCCTGTACAAAGGAAATACCCGTAAATGGATATGCCGTCTTCGTCTTACGGAGAAGCAAAAAACCCTGATTATCCCGGATGCAGAGAAAAAAGAGACTAAATTTGTACTCACCAATATATACGATCTGAAGGACTATAAAGAAGCCCTTACCGAAGTGCTGAACCGTTATATGTAATGGGCAACATATCAGTACATAGTGGAGTGATTCAAATGAAAAAATGGCCCTGCCTTATAGCGGCGGTGTTAGTCGCCGGCACGATTTGCTCTTGCTCCCAGAAAGAGGACACAGATCAGATTTCCAGTGGTGGATTCAACTCGGCTGTTTCCTCCATGTCGTCCACGTCTATCTCTGAGCCGGAGGCGCCCGTCATCACCTCCATCACCCTGGACTGCGACCAGGCCATTGAGCTGGACATCAAAGATACGCAGTCTATCCCCGTCCTGGTGGTGGAGGAGGATGCCGACACCAGCGAGCTGGCGTTTACCAGCTCTGCTCCTGAGGTGCTCACCTTTGCCCCACAGGATAGCAACGGCACTCTGGTGGGGGTAGCAACCCCTAATGCAGAGGGTACAGCGGAGATCTCCGTCTCCGCCGGTGATGTCCAGAGCCAGATCGTCACCGTCACCATAGTAGACTCTGAGCGTATCGCTGCCGAAGAAGCCGCCGCCCAAAAGGCGGCAGAGGAAGAGGCCGCACGCAAAGCCGCTGAAGAAGCCGCAGCACAGAAAGCGGCGGAAGAAGCTGCCGCTCAGAAGGCCGCAGAAGAAGCTGCCGCCCAGCAGCCGCAGGAGGCCATGGTCTGGATTCCTCAAACCGGCAGCAAATACCACAGCAAGTCGAGCTGCAGCGGCATGAACAACCCCACCCAGGTTCCCATCTCCACCGCCGAGGCCCGTGGATTCACTCCCTGCAAACGCTGCTATTGATCCGTGTCCAACTTGAACACAAAAATCCCCCATCCCGAAGGATGGGGGATTGCTCTCAATTCCATTACGGCGCCAGGAACAAGATCAGCCCCGACAGAATCAAGCAAAGGATGGGGACGACCCACAGATAGTCAAACTTACCTTTGCTGCGGCCCATGACAATGTTCATCAGTGCAGCCAGGAAACCCAATGCTCCCAGCGTAACCACATTATACAGCAGGAACTGCCAGCTGGACACCGCCTGCTTGGTCAGCTCAATGTTTACATTCAGGATCGTAAAGATCGCCACAAAGATGGTGAGGATGGAGATGACATTCCCGTATACACTCTTCTCCAGGCTCTTGATATCCTGAACCTTATCCCCCAGGGATTGAATCTGGGCGATATACTGTGACTTATAGTCCGCCATGCCCTTGAAGGAGAACTCCCGCTGGAATGTCCCATCATAGGGCTGATCCGGCTCCCGGCCCAGATTCTCTATCATCAGGGTCGTATATTTCTCGCCCTTCTCCAAAAGGATCTCATCCTGAGAAATATTTGTCAGGCGGAAATAGATCATCGTCCTGTGGCCCGGCTGATAAACCGGCGCATCCATGGTAAGCCCCATACGAATCCGTCCATTTTTCAGCACAACATGTCCAACCATGTCGTTGCCCAGCCAGACCTCCTCCATGGAGGCGACAAACACAGATTCTCCGGGGGCGAGGGTGCAGCTGTCCGCCGGCCTTCCATCCCGCATAAAACAGTCTGCACGCAAATCATACCCGATGTTGGTGACACAGGCCGCATCCGCATATGCGATATACGGTGGCTGGGGATCCGCGTCCAGGGTTGTCCGTAACAGTGCCCGTATGTCTCTATCGAGCAACAGCACACAAACCACTCCCTTCCTGTATGACTGTTCTACTTGATATTTTACCGCACATTTTACCACAGGTCAAGAACTGTTGCAACCTCCGGTTGAAAGGAGCTGCCCCATGAATCACGAAACCACATCTCTCTCCGGTCTGGACGCCGCCGTCTACCTGCGGAAGTCCCGCATGGAGGAAGGCATGGCCACCGATGAGGTGCTGGCCAAACACCAGAAAACCCTGTACGACTACGCCGCAACCCAGGGCATCCATATCCTGGAGGAGTATCCTGAGGTGGTCAGCGGAGAATCTCTCTATGCCCGCCCTCAGATGCTGCGCCTACTCCAGGATGTAGAGGATGGCAAGTATGACGCCGTCCTGTGCATGGATCTGGACCGGCTCTCCCGCGGCCGCATGAAGGATCAGGGCATCATCCTGGACGCCTTCCGGGAGTCCGGCACCCTCATCATCACCCCGGAAAAAACCTATGACCTGTCGGATGAGATTGATGAGGAATACGCGGAGCTGAAGACCTTTATCTCCCGCCGGGAGTATAAGATCATCAACAAGCGGCTTCGCCGGGGGCTGAAGCAGACGATCCAGGAGGGCTGCTATGTGGCGAACGCGCCCTATGGGTACCGGAATGTGACCATCGACCGGAAGCCCACCCTGGAGATCTATGAGCCGGAAGCAAAATTCGTCCGCATGATGTATGACCTCTATCTCCAGGGGTACGGCTGTGACACGATTGCTCACCACATGAACGCCCTGGGCGCAAAGCCTCACCGCGCGGATGAATTCTCCCGGAATACGGTCCGCCACATTCTGAAAAATCCGACCTTTGCCGGGAAGGTCGTGTGGGATCAGAAAACTCACATCCGGAAGGGTACGAAAGGGAACCTCAAGCACATCACGATCTACAACCCCAGGGAGAAGTGGACGATCGTGGAGGGCCTCCACCCCGCCATCATCGACCAGGAGACCTATGACAGGGTGCAGGCCCGGTTTCTGGGGCGGTATCATCCGCCCAGGAATGACGGGACGGTACGCAGTCCCCTGGCCGGTCTGGTCAAGTGCGCCAAATGCGGCCAGAACATGCAGCGGATGGTCATGAAGAAGGTGCCCTATTTGCTCTGCACCAGGGCAGGCTGCTGCGCCTCCACCAAATTCCCTCTGGTGGAGGAAGAGATCCTCAATGCCCTGGAGGAGACCATGCACCGGCTTGTCCAGCAGCCGACGAGCGTCCCCGGCGTGGACACCTCAGTGGCGAAGACAGCTCTGACCGCTTTGGCCGGGGAACTGGCCGCCGCCGATCGGCAAAAGGCCAGGCTCTATGAGCTGCTGGAGATGGGAGAATATGATCTCCCCCTCTTCCGGGAGCGGATGGCCGTGCTGAAGGAAAAGCGGGCCGGGCTGGAGCGCCGGCAGGCTGAGCTGCAGCGGGAGCTGGAGTCCATGCAGATGACCAACCCCTCCGCCCTGGCCGAACAGATCCGCACCGTCCTGGATGCCTATGGCCCGGCAGACGCCGCCCACCGCAACGCCTTGCTGAAATCCGTCCTTAAAACGGTCTGGTACACCAAAGAAAAAAAGAGCAAACCCGCTGATTTCCACCTCACCTATGTGTTCCGGTCCGAAGTCTTATAAGATGCTATATCTTCCTCTTTGCAGGAATCAAAGATTTTCTTGGTGTGGATGCACACGGCCTCCCGGATGCAGCGCTCTTCGCTCACGGGGCCGGGCACGACCTTTTCCGGCATATCCAAAAACCTCCTATTGAATGGAATGGCTCAGCGGGCCGTCGCCCGCCCTTCTCTTTGGCTCACCCCATTCTATGACCGGGGGAAAAAAAGGTGCTTCGGCGGGGATAATACCCATTGACAAGGGATATGGGCCATGCTATAATACCTGCAGTTGAAAAGGGAGTAGTTGAAAGAATACCGTCAACACCACGGTCGGCTTGCTGACCTGGCGGTATGCGCCCTTTGTGGTAACAAGACTTTTCGACAACTGTTGCAAGGCCCCAGTGGCCTTGGCGGTTGGCGGGGGGTCTTTTTTTGTTACCCTCCCCACCCCAAAGAATGAGGGGAGCGCAGGCTGCCCAAGGAAAGGAACGAGGAATATGTCACTGCCTTACCACCGGCAAACCCCGGAGCAGGCCCTGGAGGAACAGAAGGTTTCCCTCTCCGGTCTGTCCGCTCAGGAGGCCTCCCGCCGGGAGGAAGCCTTCGGGCCCAACAAGCTGTCCGAGGGAAAGAAGAAAAGCATCTTACAGGTCTTTCTGGAGCAGTTCAAGGATCTGCTGGTCATCATCCTGATGGCCGCGGCCTGTATCTCCGCCGCCTCCGGCAACGTGGAGAGCACCATCGTCCTCGTCGCCGTGCTCATCCTCAACGCCATTCTGGGCACGGTGCAGTACCTGAAAGCGGAAAAGTCCCTGGAGAGCCTGAAAGCCATGTCCTCCCCCACCGCCAAGGTCATGCGGGACGGGGTGCGGGTGGAGCTGCCCTCCGCCCAGGTGGTGCCTGGAGACATTGTCCTGCTGGAGGCGGGCGACATGGTGGTGGCCGACGGCCGCATCGTGGAAAACTTCTCCCTGAAGGTCAATGAGAGCTCCCTCACCGGCGAAAGCGAGGGCGTGGACAAAACCGCCGACGCCATCGACGCCGAGCAGGTGGCTCTGGGCGACCAGAAGAACATGGTCTTTTCCGGCTCCCTGGTAACCTATGGCCGGGCCACCGTGGTGGTCACCGCCACCGGTATGAATACCGAGCTGGGTAAGATCGCCACCCTGATGAATCAGACCCAGCAGCGCAAGACCCCCCTCCAGGAGAGCCTGGACAACTTCTCCGCCAAGCTGGCGGTCCTGATCATGGCTATCTGCGCCGTGGTGTTCCTGCTGTCGGTGCTCCGCAACGGCATGGGCACCCTGGATGCGCTGATGTTTGCCGTGGCCCTGGCCGTGGCCGCCATCCCCGAGGCCCTCAGCTCCATCGTCACCATTGTGCTGGCCATGGGTACCCAGAAAATGGCCCGGCAGAACGCCATTATGAAGGATTTGAAGGCGGTGGAGAGCCTGGGCAGCGTGTCCGTCATCTGCTCCGACAAGACCGGCACCCTGACCCAGAACAAGATGACCCCCCAGAAGGTGTACGCCGACGGCTCCCTGCTGGAGGGTGACGACCTGGAGCTGGTCAACGACGTGCAGCGGCTGCTGCTGAAGGCCGCCCTGCTGGCCAGCGACGCCACCAACAATGAGGAGACCGGCGCCTCCATCGGCGACCCCACCGAGGTAGCCCTGGTGATGCTGGGCGAGAAGTTCGGCGTGGATGAGGTCTCCTACCGCTACTACCACCCCCGGCTGGGCGAGCTGGCCTTTGACTCCGACCGGAAGCTGATGAGCACCCTCCATGACCTGGACGGCGTGCCTACCCTGTTCACCAAGGGCGCCATCGACGTGCTGCTGGATCGCTCCAAGTGGCTGCTCACCCGGGAGGGCCGGGTGCCCATGACCCCGGAGCGGAAGGAAGAGATCTCCCGGGTGAATATGGAGCTGTCCATGGAGGGTCTGCGGGTGCTGGCCTTCGCCTTCCGTACCCTGGACGCCGTCCGACCCCTCACCCTGGAGGATGAGCAGGACTTCACCTTCATTGGTCTGATTTCCATGATCGACC
>CALXDY010000124.1 GCA_944387225.1 uncultured Oscillospiraceae bacterium
GCGCACCTTCTGCTTGAGCAGGGTGCTCATGGGAGTCTCACGGGGCAGACCGGTCTGAGAGGCGGGCACAAACACGCGGATGCCCTTCACGGACACCACGACGCCGCCCTTGTTGTCCTCAACCACGACGCCGTCCATGACGGTCTCGTTCTCACGGGCGGTCTCGATCTCCTCCCAGCCCTTGTTGATGTCCAGGCGGCGCTTGGACAGCTTCACCAGGCAGTCACGGTCGCTGACCTGCATGACGATGGACTCGATCTCGTCGCCCACCTTCACCAGATCCTCCACCTTAGCGGTGGGGTCGTCGCTCAGCTCGGACAGGGCGATGTAGCCGGGGTACTTGATGCCCAGCTCCACCTGAACCTCAGTGGGAGTGATAGCCACAACGGTGCCGGTAACCTTATCTCCATTATTTAAAGTTTTGATCGACTCCTCCAGCAGCTCCTCGAAGGATTTCTCGATCTCCATGATCTCGTTGCTCATTTTGTCACAAACCTCCTTAATTATCCACCCGGGCGTCGAAGCGCCCGCAGTGATGCCGACAACATTTGCCTGGGCCAGACGGCTCAGATCCAGATCCGCCGCGCGCTCGATGAGAAAAACCTCCGGGCAGACTTCCCGGCAGATCTCGGCCAAACGCTTGGTATTGGAGCTTTTCCTGTCGCCAATAACCACCATTTTGTCGCACTGGGCGGCAAGTTGATGGGCCTCCTCCTGGCGTTTCGATGTCGCTCCGCATATTGTATCAAAAAATTCCGGATTTGTACACTCTTTTTTTGCTTTTTTAACGCAGTCGTCCCAAATTTTTCTGGTGGAAGTGGTTTGGGAGACAAACGTCAGGGGAAGTGTCCTGCGCTGGGGGTCTTCTGTCAACCAGCGCTCCAGATCTTCCGCCCCGGACAGCACCACGGGGCTGCGGCACCAACCGGCGATGGCGGTGACCTCCGGATGGTCGGGCGTGCCCACGATCACCGGCTGACGCCCCTGCTCCTCTGCCCTGGCCACGATCTGGTGGATGTGGGTCACATTGGGACAGGTGGCGTCCATCACATGGGCGCCCCGCTCCTCCAGCTGCTGAAAGGTCGCCCGGCTCTCCCCGTGGGAGCGGACAATCACGCCGCTGCCCGCCGGCACCTGCTCCACAGAGTCCACGGTGCCCACCCCCTGGCGCTCCAGAGAGTCCACCACGTCCCGGTTATGGATAATAGAACCCAGCATCACCCAGCTGCCCCCCCGGGCGGCTGCCTCCTGGGCCATTTCCACCGCCCGGCGCACGCCGTAGCAGAAGCCGGCGGATTTTGCCAAAATAATCTTCACGCCTTCTCCTCCCCCATGTGGTAGATCCGCTCCATCACGTCGCTGGAGATTTTCTCCAGTTCCTCGGAGGTAGCCTTTCTCCCGGCGATCTGGGGATGGTAGGGCGCCCCGAAAATCACCCGGTTAAAGCGGAACAGCTTCTTTTTCCTGGGGATGTAAACCGGCACGATGACGGAATTTGTACGGGTCGCCAGCAAGGCAGCGCCGTTTTTCGCCGACACATCTTCTCCCTCATGCACACGGGTGCCCTCGGGGAAGATCAACAGCTTACCGCCGTCCTTCAGCCACTTCATGGCGGTTTTCACCGCGTGGACGTCCGCCTGTCCCCGGTCCACATAGATCACCCCGGCCCGCTCCAGCAGGGGGCCCAGGATGGGGACCCGGGACAGCTCCACCTTTGCCATGGGCCGGATCTGCCAACGCAGGGTACAGGCCATGCACAGCATCACCGGATCAGACAGGTTGGAATGGTTGCCGCACATCACCACGCCCCCCTCCGGGATATTCTCCCGGCCCACCGCCTTGGTGGGATAAAACAGGTTGAAAAAGGGCCAGACAATGGTGTACAGCACCCGATAGATATGTTCCATTTTCACAGCGACAGCCTCTCTCTCACAATGGACTCCAGGGCGGCGAGGCTGCCCTCCAGATCCAGGTCGGTGGTATCCAGCAGCACCGCGTCCTCCGCCTGACGGAGGGGGGCGACAGGGCGGGTTCGATCCTGCTCGTCCCGCCGGATGATGTCGGCCAGAATCCCGTCCAGCTGAGCCTGCTGCCCTCGCTGGAGCAGCTCCGCCAGCCGGCGCTGGGCCCGTGCCTCCGGCGCGGCGGTAAGGAATACCTTCACCCCCGCCTGGGGCAGCACCACCGTGCCGATATCCCGCCCGTCCATGACCACATCATGATCCCGGGCCTGGCTGCGCTGGAACTCCAGCAGGAAGTCCCGCACCTGGGGATGGGCGGCTACCTGGGAGGCCAGGCCGGAAATTTCATGGGCCCGGATCTCCCGGGTCACGTCCTCCCCGTTCAGGTACATGTGCTGTATTCCGTCCGTACCGTAGGCCATCCGGATCTCCGTCCGGCCCAGCAGATCGGCCACCTGGGCCGCATTCCCCGGATCGGCTCCCTGACGCTTGGCCTGAAGGGCCACCGTGCGGTAGATGGCGCCTGTGTCCACGTACAGATACCCCAGCCGCTGGGCCAGAGCCCGGGCCAGGGTGCTTTTTCCGGCCCCTGCGGGGCCGTCAATGGCTATGCTGCGCTGCTGCATGATTTTTCTCGCTCCAAACTATAATACGTTCTCAGCCCTGCCCGTCCCGCAGGGTCAGCGCCTGCTCCGCGGCGCTCTCTCCCGCCGCCCGGCCGGTGGCCCAGGCGATCTGCAGGTTAAATCCGCCGGTATAGGCGTCCACATCCAGCACCTCCCCCGCCAGATACAGCCCGGCGGCCTTCTTGGAGGCCATGGTCTTGGGGTCCACCTCCCCCACCTTAATCCCTCCGGCGGTGACAATGCCCTCTGCCAGGGGGCGGGTTCCCCGGATATGGATGGTCAGTCCCTTCAGGACCTCCAGCAGACGGCGGCGCTCTCCCTTGGTCATGTCGTGGGCCTTCCGGTCCGGCGGGATCTGAGCCGCCTCCAGGGCCACGGGGATGAGCAGGCGGGGCACCAGAGCCCCCATGATATTCTGCATATCCTTGTTGGCGTTTTCCCCCAGCTCCCGCAGCAGGCGGGCGTCCAGGGTAGCCTCGTCCAGAGCGGGCTTCAGGTCGATGACCGCCGTATAGCGCTCCTTCTCAAAGTCCCGCAGGTGGGCGCTGGCGCTGAGGACCAGCGGGCCGGACAGGCCGAAATGGGTAAACAACAGCTCCCCCTGCTCCTGAAACAGCACCTTGCCCTTCCGGTTTTTCACCTTCAGGGTCACATTTTTCAGGGCCAGCCCCTGCATCCGGGCGCAGAAATCCTCCTCCGCCTCCAGGGGCACCAGGGAGGGCCGGATGGGAGTCACGGTATGCCCCAGCGGGCGAACCAGGTCGTAGCCGTCCCCGGTGGATCCGGTACCCGGATAGGTAGCCCCTCCGGTGGCCAAAACCACAGCCCGGCAGGGGTACTCCCCCGCCTCTCCCCGGACGGAGTACACAGTGCCCTCCCGGGTCTCCAGAGCCACCGCCCGATCCCGGACAATGGTCACCTTCTGGCGGCGCAGTTCGGCCAGAAGGGCGTCAATAATGTCCGCCGCCCGGTCCGACTGGGGGAAGACGCGGTTCCCCCGCTCCACCTTCAGCGCCACGCCCAGGGACTGAAAAAACTCCTCCACCCAGGCAGGCGGCGTGCGGGTGACCGCCCCATACAGAAACCGGCTGTTCCCGGGGGTGCTGTCCAGCACCTCCTGGGGCGAACAGTGGTTGGTTACGTTGCACCGGCCCTTGCCGGTGATATACAGCTTGCGCCCCACCTTTTCGTTGCGCTCCAGCAGGGTGACTTTGGCGCCCCGGCGGGCGGCGGTAATGGCGGCCATCATACCCGCCGCTCCGCCGCCGATTACAACAACATCCGTCATGAATTGGTCTCCGGCGCTTTCTCGTATACGCCGTACTCCTCCCAGATCTGCTCCAGGTTCTGGAACGTTCTGGCCAGCTCGTCGTTCTTCTTCCGGCTGATGGACACCAGCAGGGCGTTGACCAGGCTGAGGGGCGCCACAAGGGAGTCCACAAAGGAAGCCATGTCACTGCGGGCCTTCAGCGTATAGGTGGCAATAGCCGCCAGAGGCGACACCTCGCTGTCGGTAATGGCGATGGTAGTGGCGCCCCGATCCCGGGCAAAGCTCATGGCCTGAACCGCCCGGCTGGAGTAACGGGGGAAGCTGACCCCCAGCACCACGTCCCGCTCCCCCACCCGCAGCATGCTTTCAAATACCTCGCTGGCGGTGTTGGCGGAGATCATTACCACATCGTCAAAAATCAAATTGAAATAGAATCCCAGGAAGGTGGCGATGGCCGCGGAGGAACGCACACCGATGATATAGATCCTGCGGGCGCCCACCAGAGCGTCGCTGGCCTTTTCAAAAACGTCCCGGTCAACCTCCTCCATGGTCATGCGGATCTTCTCAATATCCGACTGGAGCACCATGTCCAGCACGTCCTGGTCCCCGATGCGGTCGTTGGTCACCTCGATGCGCTGCACGGAGGTCAGGCGATTACGGATCATTTTCTGCAAGGATTTCTGCATACTGGGATAGCCGTCGTAGCCCAGCTCGGCGGCAAACCGCACCACCGTGGACTCGCTGACATTGACCCGCTTGCCCAGCTTGCTGGCGGTCATGAAGGCGGCCTTGTCATAAGATTCCAAAATATAATTGGCAATTCTCTTCTGACCTTTGGAAAAAGTACCCATATTTTCCTGGATAATGGCCAAAATGTCTCGATTCATCTCTTTCATCTCCTGATGGCAGCTCCGGGGGAGCCGGATTCCTTCCGCCCTCTATGATAGCGGCATTTCACCGGGATTGCAAGCCCATTTTGCAAGACAAACGGACTTTCCTGCAAATTTGATTCGTCCTCCCGGGTCACTCCACTTCCAGCAGGGCCAGCTCCTCTCCGGTCAGAGGCCGCCACTGACCCGGCTTCAGCCGGCGATCCAGCAAAATACGCCCCTCCCGTATCCGTTTCAGCCGGGTCACCTCCAGCCCCGCCTGGTCGCACATGCGGCGGATCTGCCGGTTCTTGCCCTGATGGATGAGAAACGTCAGCCGGGTAACGGCCCCCGTCGTTCTCCCCCGCTCCACCCGGGCAGGGGCCAGGGGTTCCCCATCCAGCTCCATAGGGCCGTTGAGGATGGGCAGAGCCTGCTCCACGTCCCCGGTCACCCACACCAGGTATTCCTTTTCCACCTGGTGGCTGGGGTGGATCAGCCTGTGGGTCAGCTCTCCATCGTCGGTCAGCAGCAGAAGGCCCTCCGAGTCCAGATCCAGCCGGCCCACCGGCCACACCCGCCGGCCGCAGCCGGAGGTGAGCTGGGCCACCGTTTTCCGACCCTTCTCATCCGACAGGGTGGTAACATAGCCTCTGGGCTTGTTGAGCATCAGGTATGTACGCTCCCCCTCCCGGCGGAGGGGAACGCCGTCCACCTCCACCCGATCCCGCTCCGGATCGGCCCGGTCTCCCAGGGCGGCCACGGCTCCGTTTACCGTCACCCGTCCCGTCGTGATCCACTCCTCCGCCGTCCGGCGGGAGGCAAGACCCGCGGCGGAAATCAGTTTTTGCAGTCGCTGTTCCATGGCGCACCTACTTCTATTTTCTCAAAATCCAAGCCAGCAGCCGTCCAATGGGCGATTGCTTCTCTGCCGCTACCCGTTCCGCTCCCGTACATATCATAGGGACGGAGCTCACCGTCTCGCCATTGAGCAGGCAGACGGCCTCCCCCACCTGTGTCCCCGGCTCCACCGGAGTGGTGAGGACGCAGGCGCCGGGCTGAGTGGAAAGGGTCAGCGTTTCCCCCTCCCTCACCGGCCACCTTACCGTTTCCCCGGCCAGGAGAGGGACAAAGGGGGCAAGACCGCCGATCACCGGCAGGGTACACAGGGCCTCCCCCGCCTGGATGGCAGTTTCCATATGGTAATTGGCAAAGCCGTAATCGTACAGTGCCTTATGATCCGTCCAGTCGTTGGGGTCGTTGAGGGTGACGGCGATCAGGGTCATATCGTCCCGCCGGGCCGCGGACACCAGGGTGCGTCCCGCCAGCTCCGTATACCCCGTTTTCATCCCCACACAGCCCTCATACTGCCACAGGAGCTTGTTGTGATTCTGAAACACCCGGCCTCCCATGGCGGCGGATTTGGTGGACACAATCTCAGAAAGGGTCTCGTTGTCCAGACAGGCCCGGGCCAGACGGGCCATGTCCCGGGCGGTGGAATAGTGCCGCTCATCGTTCAGCCCGTTGGGATTGGCAAAGCTGCTGTCCGCCATGCCCAGCTCAGCCGCCTTGGCGTTCATCTCTGAAACAAAATTCTCCACGGAGCCCCCGCAGTACCGGGCCACCGCCAGGGCGGCGTCGTTGCCGGAGTGGAGCAGCAGGCCGTACAGCAGAGTTTCCAGTGAAATGGTCTCCCCCACCCGGAGATAGAGGGAGGAACCCTCCGTGCGGGTATCCGCCTCCTCAATGACCACCTCCTCGTCCAGCCCGTGCCCGGATTCCAGGGCCACCAGGGCGGTCATCAGCTTGGTGGTGCTGGCAATCAGCCGCCGGTCGTCGGCATTGTGCTCATACAGCACCCGCCCGCTCTCCGCTTCCACTAAAATAGCGGAGGCGGCAGAGGTCTCCACCCCCCGAACCGGAGCACAGAGAGACAGGGAGACCCCAACCGCCGCCGCAATCGCCATCCATTTTTTCATGCCCATCACCTGACTGTTTCAAGAATGGGCCTAGCATTTCCCGTTTGATGGCGGGACATGCCCGGAAAATCATTCCGCCGGGTATTCGTCCTCCCTGGCGGCCTTCTTTTCCTGCTGCTTGTCCCAAAAAGCCGTCACCTTGTCCACCACCTCGGGCATGACCTCCACCACCCGGTCCACGGTGGACATGGAGTTGGCGTTCACCGGCAGCAGCCTGACGCTGTCCCCACGGATGATCAGAAAGGCCACCGGCTCCACCTTGGCGCCGGCGCCGCTGCCGCCGCCGAAAGGATTCTCCTCCCGCTGCGTCTTGGTGGTAAACTCACTGCCGCCGCTGGCTACGCCGAAGGACAGGCGGGAAATGGGAATTAAGGTGACCTCCCCCGTCTGAATGGGCTCGCCCACGATGGTATTCGTACCCATGAGCACCCGGAGCTTTTCCGCCGCAGTGCCCAGCAATTCATTTAAGGGATGTTGTTTTTCCATGGCTGATACCGCCTTTCTGTTGCATCAATGTATCCTGAACGGCCCGAATGGCCTTGGGACCAAACAGCAGGGCCAGGCCCAGGGCCTGAACCACAGTAAGGGTAACCTTAATCTCACCGGTCAATTCCATATCCCGCCGGTCAAAATCCACCTGGACGCTGCCCTGGCCGTCCACCACCTGAAAGGCCTCGGTCAGCGGCCCCCACAGCGTCCCCATGACGGCGCAGCCTCTGCCGTACCACAGGGCAGTCTCCGCCGGATCGTCTCCCCCCACCACAAGGGTCATACGCAGGCGATCCACCCGGATCTTCCGTCGGGTGCGCCCTGCCGCCTCCAGGGCGACGGGAAGCAGTTCGCGGGCCAGGGTCAACCCCTGCCCCATGGTGACGGAGGGGCGTTTTTTCCCTCCCTGGGCAGGTCTGCTCTTTGGGGGACAGGGGCGTGGGGCCGGTCTGGGATACAGGGGAACCTTCACCGGCCCCAGCAGGGCCTGAGCCCTGGCCTGTCCGTCATAGGAAGCCAGCAATCCCAGCCGGAGCTGCCCCAGCCCCAGCACCAGCGCCGCCGCCGCGGCAATCCAGATCCAGATCATGAGGGTTCCTCCCCTCCGTCCACAGGCTCCAGATTTAGGGACAGCTGGACGCCCTCCCCGCCGCTCTCCGGCAGAGGGGGCAGCTCCTCCAGGCTGGACAGTCCGAAGGTGCGGAGAAAGTTTTTTGTAGTACGGTACAGGATGGGCCGGCCGGGCACAGGCAGCCGCCCGCTCTCCTCAATCAGTTCCCGCTCCAGCAGCAGGCCCACGGTGTAGGCGCTGTCCACCCCCCGCACCTGATCCACATAGGCCCGGGTCACCGGCTGGTAGTAGGCGATGACGGCCAGCACCTCCAACGCGGGCTGGGACAGCTTGGGCGGGGTGGGTCCGTGCAGGGGGTTTGTGGCGTGGGGAGCGTGCTGCGGGGCGGAGCACAGGTGCTGGCTGGCGTCCAGGGCCACGATCGGCACGCCCCGCCGCTCGTACCGCATCCGATCCATCAACTGCCGGGCGGCTTCGTCCGCCTCCTGGCGGGTGCATTCCAGACTCAGGCACAGCCGCTCCACCCCCACCGGCTCTCCGGCGGCGAAGAGGATGGCCTCCAGGGCGGCTTCCCGTTCTTTATGATCCATGGCTCATTCCTCCTCCCTGTCTCCCTCGCTGGTGATGGTCACCGGCTCCTCTCCGCCGGTGAGGCAGGACACGGTACAGGTGTCCTGATCCCCCGTCAGCAAAATCCGCCGGGCCTTGCACAGCTCCAGCACCGCCAGGAAGGTGGCCACCACCTCCGAGCGGCTGTGACTGTCCCGAAACAGACTGCGGAAGCTGGCCACTCCGCCGGCCAGCAGCCGGCGCAGCACCTGAGCCGCCTTTTCCGCCACCGGATAAGGTTCCCGGCCCACAATGCCCTGGAAGGCGGCCACCGGCGGAGGCAGACGGCTGTCCCCCCGATCCAGTACGCTTTGCAGCGCCCGGAGCAGATCCTCCTTGGGGTGGCTGTAGCGGTAGGTTTTTTCCTTTTGGAGGGGCTCCGGCACCTTGGTCAGCAGATCCCGGCCGTAGGCGTACCGCCTGTCCAGGCTGGGAACCACCTCCTTGATTTTCAGATAATTCTCATGGTTCTGGTGGGCTTCCAGGCTGGCGATCAGCTGCTCCATCTCACTGAGAGCCTCTTCGTCGTTGATGGACAGCAGCATGCGGGTTTTGATATATACCAGGTGGGAGGCCATGGTCACAAATTCGCTGGCCACCTCCAGATCCAGCTCCTTCCGCTGGGCCATCCACTGGAGGTACTGCTCCAGGATCAGGGAGATCTGGATGTCCTTAATCTCCATCTTATTCTTGCTCAAAAGATGGAGAATTAAATCAAGGGGGCCAACAAAATCCTCCATATCCTGGGTTTTAGCCTTTACCACACCCTCCAGATGGTAGATGGGACTGTCCAATCCCTCGCCTCCCTGCTTTCAGAAGATCAGAAGAAATAATACTGCACCAGCGCGAAGGGGAACCCGGTCAGGCGGCACAGCAGCGCCAGCACCGCCTGAATTCCCACATACAGCGGGCCGCTGAGCACCCCGATCCAGGCCAGCAGCACCACGGCCAGGATCATAAACCGCTCATACCGCAGCACAAAGCCGTATGCCCGGTCAGGCAGACAGGCGCCGAGAATTCTCGATCCATCCAGCGGCGGGATGGGAATCAGGTTGAACAGGCCCAGCCCCACGCTGAGCACCGCCATACGGCACAAAAACAGCAGCACATAGGGCAGTACATCCCCCCGGGGGGCCCAGGCGATCAGCGCCGAACCCACCAAAAGCGCGGCGGCGGCCAGCAGCAGGTTGGACGCCGGGCCGGCCAGAGCGGTAATGGCCATGTCCCGCTTGGGCCGCCGGAAATTTCGCATGTCCACCGGTACCGGCTTGGCCCAGCCAACCCCCACAGTCAGCAGAAGGAACAGACCCACCCAGTCCACGTGGGCCAGTGGATTCAGGGTCAGGCGGCCGTTGATCTTTGCGGTGGGGTCTCCCAGCCGCCAGGCGGCCAGACCGTGGGCCATCTCGTGGACGGTCAGGCAGACCAGGCACACCAGGGCGCTTGCCACAAATACCACCAGACTGAGCCAGTCCATATGATCCAAAAACTGCCGGATGGCATGCATGTCCGCTCTCCCCCTCTTCCGCCGCCCGCCCAGGCCGCGGCACATCCCGTGCTGTCCCGGCTCTGACGTACAGAAACCGGAGAAGAAACAATATTTTATCCATTATACCCGAAAATCCCCGGTTTGACAAGAACGGCCCAAAGACACAAAACGGGAACGCAGCGGACATGCCGTTCTGCGTTCCCGTCTCGATGCATTTTTTGTCCCGCCGGAGCGTTACTCCTTGACGGGCTGGGGGAAGGTAATCCCAGCCACCGTCACATTGACGGCAGCCACCTCCAGGCCGGTCATGGATTCCACGGCGTTGCGCACGCTGTCCTGCACGGCCCGGCCCATCTCGGGAATGGTATGGCCGGAGGCAAGCAGGACGGACAGATCCACCGTCACCTTCTCCTCGTCCATATGGACATGGACGCCCTTGGCCAGATTCTTTTTGCCCAGCAGCTCGGCAATATCCCGGCCCAGGTTGGCCGCCAGGGCGCTGACCCCCTCCACCTCCAGGGCGGCGGCGGCGGCGATGCTGGCCAGAACCTCTTCGGAAATATGGATGTTGCCCAGCTCGTCAGAGCGGGAGACATACTCTTTGTTTTCACTCACGGATGGTCACGCTCCTTCACGTTACGGTTGTGTTTATTTTACCACGCCGCCGGTCATTTGACAACCGCAACCTGAAAAAACCCATATCCTTCCTCACTCCACCCCGATGATCATAATCTGATCGGCGGTAAAGCCTGCCGTCTGGTGCACCACATCCACGATCCGGGCGGTGTCCGCCTCGGTAATGCCGCCCTCAGGGCTGGCTACCGCCAGGCTGACCGCGTTGTCCCCGATAAAGGCCACGCAGTCGGCGTAGCCCTTGGCGATGACCAGATTCTCAATCTGCGCCTCGGTGACGGTAAAATCCGCCATGGTCTGGATGCTGTCCTGGATCTCCTGCACCATGGTCTCATCCGCCTCCTCTCCCTCAGCCGCCTGCTGGAGAAGGGAGAGGGCGCTGTCCCGGGACTGCTCCCGGTTGAGCCGGGCGGTGGCGAAGTAGTCCGACCCCGTCCCAGTCTCGCCGGTCAGGGTGGCGTCCCCCTCCGTCAAATCCCCGGACTGGGCGGCATTCTCCTCACCGGTCTGGGCGGCGCCGCCTTCCTCCTGAAGCAGAGGATCCTCCGCCCCTACCATGGTTGACTCGCCCAGGGTTTTTCCTACCTGCTGCTCGTAATTCCAGTTGAGATAGACCGCGGCACAGACGAACAGGGCGATGGCCGCTACCACCGCGTTGCGTTTCCATAGCTGGGAAAGGGGTTTGCTCTTCATGGGATTACCTCCTAAAAATTAATATCGTAACTCCCCCCACGGGGATGGGATCACGGCGTCCCCCGGCAGACGGAGATCCGGTCGCTGCCCAGCCCGGTGAGGGCGGATACCGCCTGGGTCAGCGCCAGCCGGACGGTTGGATCGTCTCCCCCGGTGCAGACCACCAACGCGCCCCGAAACTCCGGGGCCATGGTTTCCAGGGGCACCACCGTCTCCTCCCCGCCGCCCAGGCTGATGGTGACGGTGGATTGCCGGCTGTTCCCCGTCCCGTCCCACTGGCTGTCCTGGGCCAGAACCTTCCGCTGGGAGCTTTCCAGGGTCAGCACCACCTCCGTCTCTCCTGCCCCCTGAACCCGGGACAGAATACGGGACAGCTTTTCTTCCCACTCTTCCACCTCCCAGCTGTCTGTCTGAGCGTTCTCCTCCGCCTGCTTCTCCCGTGTCCCGCCGCCCCCTGTGGGCAGCAACAGCAGCAGGCAGCCCACCGCCAGCACCACGGCGGCACCGCTCCAGGATTTTCTTCCAAACAGCGCCGCCAACCGGGCCCGCCAACGGTCTGTCATGAGATCGCCTCCTCCGACTGGTAAATTTGCCTCTGAACCGGGATGGCCAGCTGGCTGTCCAGCCACTGAGTCAGGGCGGAGCGCTGCTCCTCCGTCAGGCTGCCCCGGATCACCGCCTCCTCCGGCAGCCAGACGCCCTCCTCCCCCATGCGGCAGGTCACGGAGACGGATAACTCCGCTCCCAGCTGAGCCCCCTTGTCCAGTATATATGCCTCAGTCTCCTGCTGTATGACCTCTTTCATGGTCTCATCCCTCTGTTGGGACAGCTCCTCCTCCCGCCGGGCAATATAATCCCCCAGCCCCCGGAACTCCTCCGCCGCCGACCGGGGCAGCACCTGTGTCAGCGGCCCCAGCATGGCCAGGGCCATCAGCAGCCCCGCAGCCAGACGGCCCACCCGTCCCGCCCCTGTCTTTGGCAGCAGCGCGGTGATAAGAGCACACAGCAGCGCCGCAGAAACCAGACCCAGCAGCCATTGGCGCGCCCACTCCATCATGACGCAGTCACCGCCGACAGGGCCGACACCACGCTGAACAGCAGAACCAGCGCCCCGGCTCCCACCATACCCAGCACCAGACCGAAGGCGCCCCCCACCTGATCCAGCAGCCCGCTGAGACGAGGGCTGGCGATGGTGGCGGTGAGGGCAGCTGCCCCCTTGTACATCAGGTAATGAATTCCCAATTGCAGGAAGGGGGTCAGGCAGATGGCCAGCACGGCCAGGGTGCCCGCCGCGCCCACCGTCCCTCTCAATACCCCCGCCCCGGCCAGCACTACCTCCGCCGAGTCGGCCAGGATACCCCCAACCACCGGCACCGTGCGGGAAATGGCGATCTTCGCCGTCTTGACCGCGGCGGCGTCCACCGAGCCGGCGATGGCGCCGCTGGCAGTGAGGTAGCCCACAAAGGCCAGCAGCGCCGCCGTAAGCAGCAGCACCGCCGCCCCTTTCACCAGCTCGGCCATCTTTTTCAGTCCCGGGTTGTCCAGGGCGGCGTGGGCGCAGCACAGGGCCACATAGCCGTAGATCATGGGAATCAGCGCCACGTCCATGGCGGAAATCAGCAGGTCGCAGCACAGCACCGTCACCCCCTGCCGAAGGGCGGCGGAGGTAACGGCGCCGGAGGCCGCCGTCAGAGTGGCCACCGCCGGAAGCAGCACCCCGGCAAAGCTGTCCAGCCGCTCCATGGTCTCCCGGCCCAAACCGATCAGGCCCTCCATATCCCGCAGAGTCAGCGCCGTAATGGCCAGCGCACCGCCGATCTCCACCGGCGCCAGCCCTCCCGACTCCCCCACCTGTCCCACCCCCTGGGCCATGGAGCACAGCAGCACCACCGCCATCAGCTTCAACCCGCTGGCCGCCGATTGACCGATCAGCGCCCCGATTCCATCCCCGGCGGCTGTCAGCAGCCCCTCCACTCCGGCGGCAAACCCGCCCTCAGAATCCACGCCGTACGCCTCCGCCGCGTCCAAAGCCTGCTCCGCCTCCGGGAAATCCACGCCCTGAACCGTCACAATCATCCCAGGGCATAAAATCATAAACATCAACAGTAGAAAAGGGATTTTACTTGTCAGCATCTTCATGTCAACATCACCGCCATCAATTCCGCAACGCCCTCCAAAAGGGGGAGCGCCGCCCCCAGGGCAGCCAGGGTACCCGCCGTATCCACGAAGGCCGCCAGGCCCTGTTCCCCTGCCCCACGGCACATTTCACTGGTAAGCCGGGCCAGCACGGCGATGGCCGCCGTTTTCAGCACCGGCTGGATCACCTGGGGCTCTACCCCCGCAATGCTGCTGAGCCGGTTGATCAGCTCCACCACCGCCCCAAGGCTATCCACCGCCCCCGCCAGCAGCCACACCCCGGCCGTCAGAGTCAAAACCAGGGCAAACTGGGGTACGCTCTGCCGCAGCACCGACGCCAGCAGGGCGGCCACCACCGCCACCACCGCGGCTCGGATCATCCACTCCATCATAATTGAAACAGGTTCTTGACCAGATCAAAGAGAGCGGCGATTTCCTGCACCACCATCATCAGCACCACCACCAGCCCCGCTAAGGTGGTCATCATGGCCTGCTCGTCCCGTCCCGCACGGATCAGTACCTGGTTGAGCACCGCCACCAGGATACCGATGGCGGCAATTTTAAAAATCAAATCCACGTCCATACCCAATGTCCCCTATTCCACGAATCTTCCGTATATGGGAATTTACAGCAGAAGGATGACCAGGAAACCGCCGCCGGCCAGCCCCAGGAGCCGGTATACCCGGCCCATCCGTTCCCACTCCCCCTTTGCCCGGGTCAGTTCCTCCGACAGGCACTCCTTCGCCTGATCCAGCGCCCTGCCCTGGATATCCTCCTCGTACCGGCCCAGCACCTCCCCTAGCTGCTCCAACTGGGCCAGGGTCTCCGGACTGAGCTCCAGCAGCTCATGGACCAGCTGACGCCAGCTCTCCTGAAAGGGCTGCTCATCCAGCGCCCGGCAGGCCCGGACACACCGTTCAAAAAACGTACGGACGGAAGGAGCCGCCTGGCAAGCCGTCTCCTCCAGCGCTCGGGGCAAGCCCCGGCCCCGGCCGCAGATTTCCCGCCGGAGAAGGCCCAGCGCATGGATCAGAGCGGAAACGGCGGTCACCCGATCCCTCAGCCTGGCGGAAGCCTGGATCCCCAGCCAGGCCCCGCCGCCCGCCACCAAAACGCAGCCCAGCAGCCGGATCATGACAGCACCTCCACCTGATAGTTCCGGGTCTCTCCCCTGCGTTGAATGGTCACCAGACGCTGAAACAGCCCCTGGGTCACCAGCGGCCTGTAGAGGGGCCGCCGCATGAGATCCTCCCGATCCTGCCCGTGGGCGGTGGAAAGGAGAGTGACGCCGCACCCCGCCGCAGTCAGCAGAGCTCGTCCATCCCCAGGGGCGGTGATCTCATCCGCGGCCAGGATCTCCGGGTTCATGGCCCGGAGCAGAAGCATCAAGCCCTGAGCCTTGGAGCAGCCCTCTACCACATCGCACCGCCGTCCCACCGGAAGCTGGGGCCGTCCCTGCCAGAGGGCGGCCACCTCCCCCCGCTCGTCGGCCAGCCCCACCCGCTGGGGCGCCATCCCCTCCCCGTCCGCCGCCCGGCGGATCAGCTCCCGGAGGAGGGTGGTTTTGCCCACCCCCGGCGGGGCCAGAATCAAGGTGCTGTACAGCCTCCCGTCAGGCCGGAGCAGCTCCGCACCGGACCAGTTTCCCTGTCCCGATACCGCCCGGGCAATCCGTATGGAAGCGGAGGCCAGGGTACGAAAGCCATGGATCTCCCCCTGACGCAGCTCCACCGTGCCGCACACTCCCATCCGGTGCCCACCCCGCAGGGTCAGATACCCCTGACGCAGACTGTCCAGCACGGTGTGCAGCGACGCCTGGCAGGCCAGCTCCACCATCTGCTCCAGCAGGGGGAGGGTAACCTCCGTTCCCTCCACCAAACGCTCGCCGCCGGGCAGCACCGCCGCCAGGGGCTGTCCCATCCGCAGGCGCAGCTCCTCGCATACCGCCTTGTCCCCCTCCGACAGCCGCAGAGCCGGGCCTCTGAGGGCCAAAGGCAGCACCTGGGCCGCCTGTTCATATGCTTGTACCGCTGTTACTCCTGTCACTATGTTCACCGCCTTTGCCCCTATCCTATGTGGACGGGCCCTGGGATAGAACTCCGGCCGGAGAGACAACCAAACGCCGGACAAATCCGCGCAAACTGGAAGCCATTCCCCTGCTTTCTTGAAAAATACCCCTCCCTGTTGACTTTCTCGATATTCGAGTTATAATAGATATAGAAAACTCGAATATCGAGGAAAGGAGAGAGGAGTCCGATGCCGAGGGAACGGTTCAAAACGCTGACGGAGCAAATGTTCTATATTCTGCTCTGCCTAAACCGGGAATGCCGGGGGGCGGAGATTCTGGAGACGGTTCGGACTTTGACCGACGGACGGGTGAGCATCGGATCCGGCACCCTGTATGACTTGCTGGAGCAATTTCTGGCGGAAGGAATGATTGAGGAAACCAAAACGGAGGGCCGGCGGCGCAGCTACCGCATCACGGAAAAGGGGCGGTTGATGCTGGAGCGGGAGTACCGGCGCATCCGGCATCAGGCAGAGGACTATGATCGCTTATTCGGAAAGGGGGAGCCTTTATGAGCAAGGTAAAGCGTGTATTCGCCAATTTTTCCTTCTACGATCACAGTGCCATTGAGAAAAAGCTGGAACAGATGGCCGCCAACGGCTGGATGATCCGGAACGCAGGCAGCCTGTTCTGGACATATGAAAAAATCCAGCCTCAATCCCTCCGTTTTGCCGTAACCTACTTCCCCAGTGCCTCGGAGTTTGACCCATATCCCAGTGATAAGCAGTTGGAGAAAGAGGCTCTCTGCGCCCAGGACGGCTGGCGTCTGGTGCTTCGGTGGGACGCCATGCAGGTTTTCTGCACCGACCGGGAGGACGCCGTCCCCATCGAAACCGACCCCATCCCCCAAGTGGAGAACATCCATCGAACCATGAAGAAAAAGCTGCTGACGGGACAGCTGTTTACCCTGGCCGTGATCCTTTGGTATTTGTACCTGCAGATCTCTCAGCTGCGGGATAACCCCGTAGACTATCTCTCCAGCACCAGCCATCTGTTTGCCGCCCCTGTGTGGCTGCTGCTCCTGTTTGTGGTTTGTCTGGAAATCGGGACTTATTTTCGCTGGTGGCACAAGGCGGAACAGGCGGCGGAGGAGGGCATTTTCCTCCCGGTACGGGCCAATCTATGGCTGAGTTGGGGGACAGTTGCTCTGGCCGTGGTGTTTCTGCTGCTGTCGTTTCTGGATTCCGATACCCCCCTTCCCCTGCTGGCCTGTATTGTTCTGCTCCTGGGCGGTATCTCCTTTTTGGCCAACCGTCTGATGGGCTGGATGAAGAAAAAAGGAATTCCCCGCACCGTCAATCTGGCGGTGAGCTGCGCCTGCATCCTGGTGCTCTTTCTGGCCGGTATAGGCGGGATTGCAGCTGCCGCAGTAAACGGCTGGCTTCCCATCACCCACGACAGCCGCCCCACGGGCACCTACGAATGGAACGGACACAGCTTTGACATCTACAGCGACACGCTCCCCCTATCGGTGGAAGCGCTAACGGGTCTGGAAGCACGCTGGTCCAAACAGGCCCGCCAGCAGGAAAGCCCGCTGCTTTTCTATGGGGAGTACCGGCAAGCGCCGCTGTACACCGAGGATGTAGGCTCCTATGACCTGCAGTATGAAATCATCGATGTCAAAATCCCCGCTCTTTATCCATTCATCCAGGAAAGCCTGATCAACGCCCGGCAGGACGAGGTACATGACGATATCGTCTTCACAGATCATTACGAATCCATCGATCCCGGCCCCTGGAACGCCCAGGCGGCCTACCAGCGGCACTGGAGCGACAGTGTCCTGGATGAATACCTGGTGTGTTGGGAAACCCGTCTGGTGAAGATCACCTTCTACTGGACGCCCACACAGGAACAAATTGAAGCCGCGGCAGCTATCCTACAGCCGTAGCGGGACGGTTCCAAATTACAATCCATCAAATAAAAAAGCCGTTCGGGCTCATGGGGCAGCTGCTCCTCATGAACCCGAACGGCTCTTCTTGTTTATATCTTTCGTGCTATGACCCGGAACCAAATCCAAACTCCAGACAGTGAGACAGAAAGCATCACATGGCCAGCACTTCGTTCCACTTTTCTTCTGCAACTGGAATGCCCAGTTCGAGATTTTCCTTCCGGCTGCGGTGCTCGCCAATACCAGGACAGCGCACCTCAGCACCTTCCTTTACCGGCTGGCTGGAAGCCACATTGGTGGCGATAGCATCTACGATAGCATCCGTCTCAGCACCAGTCTGGAACTTGGTGGGGTCGATGGCGATCATTATCTGGGTCAGCCCAATTTCATCTCCAAAGGTACCGATCTTTGCCACAGAGTTTGCATTTGTGAGAACCGTTGCAATCATATCCAACAGAATGGACAGGCCACTGCCCTTCCAGTAGCCGATGGGTAGCATCCGGCAGGTCTTTTCAATGGCGGCGGGGTCGGTGGTCAGGTTGCCCTCCTCGTCGTAGCCGCCCACCACAGGGAGCTGTTTGCCTGCCAGACGGGTGGTCTCCAGCTTGCCATAGCTGAACTGGCTCAGAGCACAGTCCACCATGACATGCTCGCCGTTAGAGCGGGGAACGGCCAGGATCAGCGGGTTATTGCCGATGCGGTTGTCCTTGGCACCCCATGCGGGCATATTCGGGCAGGTATTGGACCAGCAAATGCCGATACAGCCCTGGTCTGCTGCCTGCCAGCCGTAGGTACCACCCCGCATCCAGTGATTGTTGTTGCCCAGCGCCACCAGACCAATGCCGTTCTGTTCAGCTAGCTCCACTGCGCGATCCATGGCCCGCTTCGCGTTCAGGGGGCCAAAGCCCCGGTGGCCGTCCCAGCGCTCCATTGCACCAAAGCTGGCCACACACTCTGCCTCGGCAGCGGGGTCAATGACGCCCTTCTTCAAGTAATCTACCACCACTGAAAAGCGGTTCAGACCGTGGCTGGACACCCCGGCCAGACTGTTCTGGGCAAAAATTTCGGCAGCATCGTGGGCACGGTCGGTGGCAAAGCCGTATTTCTTCAAAACACGCTCAAACTCAGACAGCATAGTTTCATAAGCAACTCTCATGGTCATATCCTCCTTATCACCTTACAGGGAATCTACACGAACCTTCAGTACGATCTTCTTCACGTCCTCTGGTGTGTCCATCATGCAGCAGGGACGATGGATATCCTCCGGGAAGAAGATGGCATAGCAGCCATCCGTCATGGGCAACATGATCTCATGCACATCGCTACGCTCTTTGTAGAACAGTACGTCGTTTCTGTCGAGGTTGTCCTCCAGCACCCCACCGTCCTTGTAGCGAGGGTAGAAGCCAATCAGCTCGTGGCCGTGAACCATGTACTGCACATCAATATACTGGCGGTGGACTTCCGGACGCTTGGTTTCCTTTGGGCCGGTGGTGATCTCGTTGATCTGAAGGATCAGTTTGTCGCCGTCGATGGTGTACTTGCCGTGGTTCATCTCGCTGACATCGGTGTTGCGCAGGATATCCAGTGCCTTGCGGATGGCAGGGGTGTAGGCGGCTTCGGTTTCTTTGGCATGGATGTTACCGTAAATCATGATGGTTCTCCTCTTATCTAATTGTAAATTCATTTCAATTATTGCAATCGATTGAATTTCTTATAACTCTTAGATTACACGCATTAAGGCCGATTTTCAATTTATATATTTGACAATTTTTTTATTTTAATTTGTACAAGTATACCAATTTTTGAGAGAACTCACGAATTTAAAAACAATCGATTTCTAATATAAGCAGAATAAATCCCCAGAAAAGCCGTTTTAAGCTTCTCTGGGGAGAGAGCTTAGGGAGAGAGGGCCCAAAGCATCAGGTGCTTTCCCGCTGAATAATCTCAGTCAGGAGCATCAACTTGTGGCTCACAGGCCGGCCTTGGAGCACATCCAGCAGCATATTAGCCGCCGCAAAGCTGACTTCGCCCGGCTTGTTGTCTAGCGTTGTCAGCGAAGGGGTGCAAAGTTGACCATGCAGAGTGTTATCCACGCCAATGACGGCGACTTGTTCCGGCACAGCGATGCCCTGTCGTTTCAATTCCTGCACACAGCCGATGGCCAGCATGTCGGTGGCGCAAAGAATTCCATCCACATCCGGTAGCCGCTTGAGCAGTTCTGCCGTCTCGCAGCGGCCCCGCTCCACCGAACCGCGGGGGCCTGTGGCTCCATCCACCTCGGCATAGATGGAATGCCCTGCGGACTCCAACCCGCTGCGGAGCATCCCAGTGTGGAAACCACGTTTTTTTTTCTCGTTGGCCGGTGTGGCAACATCCATTAGGTATGCCAGCTGTTTCCGGCCTTTTTGGGTCAGTAGGGCCACACATTCCTCGGTGCCGCGTTCTTCATCGATGAGAACGCTGTACGTGTTGGGCAAGTCCAGCGTCCCATTTACGATGACGACCGGGATATTAGAGAGATGCTGTTCCACGCTCCGTCGCACCGCTTCTGTGCCAAACATGGAGCCAATGAAGATGGCTCCCTCTACTCGACGCTGTTCCAGAATTTCGATGTATTGCGCCTTTCGCTTGCCATCGGCTCCGGTGCTGAAGGTGATGCAGGTATAGCCTTGCCGCGTCATCTCCTGCTCAATGACATAGGCCGACTCGGTGTGGTGAGAAACACGAATGTCTTCGATGAGAATGCCGATAAACTTAGAAGCCTGCAGCACCAGCCCACGCGCAGCCACATCCGGTGTGTAATTGTATTCGTCCAAAAGCTTCTGTACCTTTTTGCGGGTGCTTTCCTTGATGCCCGCTTTGTTATTGATGACACGGGATACTGTGCTAGCCGAAACGCCCGCCTCCCGTGCTATGTCGTAGATCGTCATGGTCTTTCCTCCCCCATATGGCTTGCAACTTTCTTGCAATTATTGTAGCAAACGATCGCAAGAATAGCAAGGCTTTGGTATAATAAGAGCAGAGAGACCGCAGAGCATTCTTTGCCAAGCTTTCTTTCAAGAAAGCGGAGGAAGCGGGACGGTGAGGACACCATCCCCTACACACAGCGGCATGGTGCAGTGCCATTTCGTAGGGGCCGCTGTCCCCAGCGGCCCGCAGCGGCAGATTCTCTTTCGTGCTGTGGCCCGGAGCCTAATTCAACTCCGGGCGGCGAGAAGGAAAGCGGCAGCTTTCCGTCAAAATTCTTTGCCTACTTTCTTTTAAGAAAGTAGGGCGAGGGCTTCTTCACGGGAATAGCAGGTATTCAGCACCTCCAGCAGGCCGTTTGTGGTCATATGCTGGGGCAGCTCCAGCTTCTTCAGCAGCTCCTGACGGCGGGCGGCGCTGTCCGGTCTGCCAGTCAGCCCGGCGGCAAACAGATCCCCCTTGGTGATCGGCCTGCCCGCCTCTTGGGCCTGCTCCTCCGACAGGAAGGTCGCCCCCGCCCGGCGAAGTACCGACTCCAGCACTTGGGGGGACATCCCCTCCACGCCCAGCTTGCCCTCCTTGCCGCCCTGACGCTTCCGCCTCTCCTTCCCGTACACGTCGGGGATGTAGGCATGCTTCGCATACTCCTTGGGGATAGCGCCCTTGATTCGGTTTCGGATAACAAAACCCGCCCCGTCGGAGTCGGTAAGTACGATCAAGCCTCTGGTTCGCGCCACCCGATTCAGCAGCGCCATCTGCTCCCTGTTGTGGAAGATGGCAAAGCCCCCTGTCTCCAAAATCAGGGTGTCCACCACCTGGGAGAGGGTATTCTTGTCGTACCGTCCCTCCACCACAATTGCCTCTTTGATCCGAAGCATCCGTCACCGCCCCCCTTCCCGGGCCGGCGCGGCCAGCTCCAGCAAAAGCTGGGTCAGCAGTTCCTGTCCATCCCGCCCCGTGGACTTCATGGCCAGATCCGCCTGACCGCAGCGCACCACCGCCCGGCGGCACCAGGGCAGGGAAAACCGTCTGGCCGAGCGCATCAGCTTCTCCGCGGGATAGGACTTGATTCCCCACAGTTCCTCCAGCCAGGCCGGGCCCTTGCCCGCCTCCAGGGCAAGGCGGGCGGAATACAGCTGGCGCATCTGCCGGCCCAGCGACCACAGAATCTTCATGGGCGGCTCCTGCATCTGGTACAGCTCTCCCAACACCGCCGCCGCCTTGTCAAAATTCCCCTCTCCGATGGCGTCGGTCATACGGAACACCACCGCGTCCAGCTGTGGGGTGGCCACGGCGTCAATGTCCGCCCGGGTGATAAACGTCCCCTTGGCATAGGCTCCGATCTTTTCAATCTCTCCCACCAGGCGGGTCATCAGATCCCCGCACAGGAAGATCAGATCCAGGGCCAGCCGGTTGTCAATGTCCTTCCCCATGGCCCGGAACCGGCGGCGCACCCACGCCGTGAGATCCCCCTGATCCTGGCGGATAAAATTGACAATCACGCCGTTTTCCCGAATGGCGGCGGCCAATTTGGTACGGGCGTCCCCCTTGTAGGGGATCAGATCGTAGACAAAGACCAGGCACACGTACTCCGGCAGCTCCCGAAGCAGCGCCATATACGCCTCCCGATCCTGCTCCCCCGCCTTGAACAGGTCGTAATCCTGTACCAGCACCAGGGTACGCTGGGCCATCATGGGCAGGCAATCCAGCGCCTCCTCCAGACGCCTGGGAGACATGTCCCGGGCAGGGATCTGGTGGAAATTGAATTCCCCCATCCCCCCATCCAGGATCATCTGCTTCAGCTGCCCCAGGTAATAATCCCGGAGATAGGTCTCCTCCCCATGAAACAGATACAGCCGGCCGGGTGTCCCGGCGGCCAAATCCTTTTTCAACTGCTGATATCCGGCGGTATCCGCCTTGGCTTTGGGCGGCATAGCCTTCCCCTCCTTGTGTCGTTATCCAGGGCCATGCACCGTTATACCGCCATACCAGTCGGTGCGGTATACCTTCACGCCCGAATCCGTCAGCCGCTCCAGGGTCTCCTGGGCGGGATGTCCGTACCGGTTGCCTCTTCCAACGGAAATAAGCCCATACTCCGGCGTTGTTGCATTCAACAATTCCTGTGAAGTGGAACCACTTGACCCATGATGTCCCACAACCAGTACATCCAGTTTCGGCAGCGTTACGTCAGCCAGCAGCGCCTGCTCCGCCCCGCTGTCCATATCCCCAGTCAAGAGGGCATTGAAGTCCGCCCAGGAAATCAGGCAGGAGAGACATTCCTCGTTGGGATCTCCCTCTCCCACCGGCGGGTACAGGTACAGCGCCTCTCCCTGTCCGGTGGTAATAGAAACTGCAGCGCTGACCCACCGCACCGGGACGCCCTTTTCCCCCGCCGCAGCGGTTACCATCTCTTCCAAAGCCTGGGCCTGATGGGTTTTCGGTAGATAAAGCTCCCCCACCTCCACCCGCTCCAGCAGACGGGCCACCCCGTTTGCGTGGTCATCATGGCAGTGGGTCAGGATCAGCAGATCAATTCGGCTGACACCCCGATCCTCCAGATAATCGGCGGCGGTATCTCCGGCGTTTTCCCCGCCGCTGCCGCCGCAATCCACAACACACACCAGCTCACCGATCCGAATCACAGCGCACTGCCCCTGCCCCACATCCAGCAGCGTCAGAGTGCCCGGCCCAAACCAGAAGCTCCAGCTGTTGAGCAGCAAGGCCACGCACAGGGTGGTGAGACCGGCGCAGACCGGGAGTACCATACGCCGTTCCCGTGTCAGCAGCACCGCCAAAATCAGCACATACAGAAGCACCAGCCAGGCCCGGATGTAGATCGTCTGGGCCGTCACAGTGGCAAAAGGCAGATCTGCCGCCCAATTCACCGCCCAGAACAGCCAGTCCCCCAGCAGGGAGACAGGCTCCGCGGCCAGGGCCACCGCCTGGGGCAGAAGAAAGGCCGCCGTCCCCAGGATCAGCCCTCCGCCAAACAGCAGCGCAACCGCCCACAGGCACAGCAGGTTGGAAACAGGGACGGCCAACGGCACCGTGCCGAACCACAGGGCGGTGAGAGGCACGGTAAACAGGCTGGCAGCCAGGGTAGCAGCCAGACCGGAGGCAACCCACTCTACGGGTGCCAGACAGGCAATCCCGTCCGGCAGCGGGGAAAGAAGTCCGCTCCGGACAGAATTGCCGAAGAGGTTTAGTCCGGCCACCGCGGCAAAGGAGAGCTGCAGTCCTACATCCCACGCGGACAGCGGATTTGCCAGCAGCAGCACCAGCAGCGCCGCAGCCAATGCGGTCAGGTCGTCCCGCTCCCGGCCCACCAAAGGAGCCAGCTGGAGCAGAATGATCATGACCGCCGCCCGCACCACCGACGGAGCCCCTCCTGTCAGGGCGGCAAAGGCCACCGCCAGCACCACGACTACCACGGCGGTCAGGCGGCGGCTGACCCCAAGCAACAGAGAAACCATCCCCGCCAGGAAAGCCATGTGCATTCCGGAGACGGCCACCACATGGGACAGACCGGCCCGGTTCAGAGGCTGTGTCCACTCTTCCCCCAGATCCGTTCTGTCCCCGGTGACCAGTGCCTTTACCAGGCCTGCCGTACCCGACGGGAAAATTTCTTCCAGTTTCTCCCCCAGGGCCTGTCCCCAAAGGGCGGGCCAGTGGACTGGACTGATTGTTTCGGACCTGTCCACTTCAAGGCGTCCGTAGCTCTCCCCGGTGAGAAGCATACCCCGGCCCGCCAGGTACCGCTGATAGCTGCCCAGTGGGTCGGCTCCGTTGAAGGTGCAGTGGGCGATGGTGCTTACCCGATCTCCGGGGCGCAGCCCTTCCCCCTGCTCATCCACGTAAAGCTGTACGGACACCGGGAACAGCCCAATCCCCTCCGCATAAAGGGTCACCCAGCTTTCCCCGTACTCTGTTTCCGTTGGAAAGTCCGCTACCGTGCCGCTGAGGATCACCGTACGGTCATCCAGGGCCTGGGCAGGCCAGACAGACAGGGCAAGGTATCCCGACGTCCAGCTTCCACCCAAAAACAGCCCCGCCAGCAGCCAGCAGGCCGTCCGCATCCTCCGGGTCGTATGCCTTCGCACACGCACAGCCGCCCCGGCCCAAAGCAGCGCCATAACCGCCAATACAGGGACGCCGTTCTGTGGCTGAACCCAGCCCCAGACAAGCGCGGCCAAACAGAAGCCCACGCTGAAAATCGCCAGACGACGGATGGCCGTTCCCTCCCCTCTCTGCTTTGGGTACAAGGCCCGCAACATGGGTTTTATTATAATCGATTTTTATCGGAAGCACAACCGCTTTCCCCGTCAGGCCCCCGGCTTGTGTTTTTCCGCCGTTTGTGGTAAGATGAGTAGAAATTTTCGCCGGAATCGGGAGATGGAACGCTATGACAGATTATTTCCACCTGCAGATGGAACGGGACGCCCTGCTGTCCATGAGCAGCTTGGGCTTGGCCCATCTGGGTGACAGCGTATATGAGGTGATGGTGCGATCCTGGCTGTGCCTCCAGGGCAAGACCAGGCCCAAGGATCTTCATCGGGCCACCGTGAAATACGTGGCAGCCCCCGCCCAGGCAGCCGCCGTGGAGCGGCTGCTCCCCCTGCTGACAGAAGAGGAGACCGACGTCCTACGGAGGGGACGAAACACCGCGCCCCACTCCGTACCCAAGGCAGCCACCCGGGGAGAGTATCAAAGCGCCACCGGCCTGGAGGCCCTGTTCGGCTGGCTCTATCTTCAGGGCCGCACCGATCGGCTGAACGAACTTTTCGCCGTCCTGATGGACGGACAACAATGAGGTGATTTTCCATGCCACTGGACGCATTGTGTCTCTCCGGCCTGGTGCATGAGCTGAAACAAGCCGTGACCAACGGAAAGGTGGACAAAATCTATCAGCCCGGCCGGGACGAGGTGCTGCTGGCCCTCCGCTCCCCCACCCAGGGGAACATAAAGCTGCTGCTGTCTGCCAACCCCAGCCACCCCAGGCCCCAGCTGACCCAGCTCAGCCGGGAAAATCCGGATGTGCCGCCCATGTTCTGTATGCTCCTGCGGAAACACCTGGCGGGGGCACGGATTCTGGAAATCAGCCAGCCGCCTTTGGAGCGGGTCGTCTCCTTCCGTCTGGAAGCTCTCAACGAGCTGGGAGATCGGGTGGAGCGCTCCCTGGTGCTGGAAATGGTGGGCCGCCGCTCCAACCTGCTGCTGCT
>CALXDY010000125.1 GCA_944387225.1 uncultured Oscillospiraceae bacterium
ACGGTGGACTGCCTGTGGAACGGCATGACCATCACCGACGAGATCACGGGCGGCGCCTCCGCCACCAACCCCTATGCCACCAACGCCCAGGTGGTGGTGCTCAAGGCCGACGTGGCCGGGGACTACCCGGACGCGGCGAGCCTGTCCGGCCTGAACTTCGCCGTGGAGGCCGGCTCTGCCGGCGAGGCCGCGGCCCAGGAGGCGGGCCTGACCTATGTGTCCGTGTCCGACCAGGCCACCGCCCTGATGGAGGTCAGTTCCGGCACCTCCGACGCCTGCATCGTGGATCTGCTCATGGCCGGCGCCATGATCGGCGAGGGCACCAGCTATCCCGACCTGGTTCAGGGGGAGGAGCTGACCACCGAGGAGTACGGCGTGGGCTGCCGCAAGGGCAGCGATCTGGCCGAGTACATCAACTATGTCTTCTCCCAGGCCTATGCCGACGGCATGATGCAGGAGCTGGCTGAGACCTACGGCGTGCAGAAGGTGCTGCTGGAGCAGGGCGAGGTGGCTGAGCCTACCATCGCGGAGGACGGAGACATCGCCTATATCCAGGGTAAGGGCACTTTGGTGGTGGGCATCACCAACTTTGCCCCCATGGATTACAAGGACGACAACGGCCAGTGGATCGGCTTTGACGCCGATATGGCCCGGGTAGTGGCGGAGAAGCTGGGCGTTACCGCCGAGTTCATTGAGATCGACTGGGACAACAAGATCATGGAGCTGGACTCCAAGGGCATCGACGTGGTATGGAACGGCATGACCCTCACTGACGAGGTCACCTCCTCTATGGAGTGCACCAATGCCTACTGCCAGAACGCCCAGGTGATCGTGACGCCCGGCGAGTAACAAACGACATACTGTGCTGAATCCAGCAAAGGCAGGGAGCGGACGCTCTCTGCCTTTGCCTGGTTTGTAAAAACCTTCCATTTTGTGGGCCGGACCCACCATTACCACTTGACGGGGGATCATCCATGCTGCTAGACGTAACGCTGACCTTAATGACCGGAATGGCGACCACATTCCAGATTTTCATTCTCACCCTGGTGTTTGCACTGCCTTTGGGACTGGTGGTGGCTTTCGGCACCATGAGCTCCATCACACCCCTGCGCCAGTGCTGCAACCTCCTGGTCTGGATTGTCCGGGGCACGCCGCTGATGCTGCAGCTCATCGCCTTTATGTATATCCCCGGCATCATGGGCTACAACATCTGGCCCAGCGGGGACGCGGGACGGATGATGGCCACGGTGGTGTCCTTCTCCCTGAACTATGCTTGCTATTTCTCCGTGATTTACCGGGGGGGCATCCAGGGTGTCCCGGTGGGACAGCGGGAGGCCGGCCAGGTGTTGGGCCTGACCAAGCGCCAGATCTTCTTCAAGATTACCCTGCTGCAGATGATCAAGCGCATCGTACCCCCCATGTCCAACGAGATCATTACCCTGGTGAAGGATACCTCTCTGGCCCGGATCATCGCCGTGTACGAGCTGACCTTCACCGGCTACTCCTACATGAAGAGCAGCGGCCTGGTGTGGCCCCTGTTCTACACCGGCGTGTTCTATCTGGTTTTCGTAGGGGTGCTCACCATCCTGTTCAGCTACATCGAGCGTAAGCTGGAATATTTCCGATAAGGAGGGGCCGGAATGCCTATTTTGGAAGTACACAACCTGGAAAAGCACTTTGGGGCCACCACGGTCCTGGAAAACATCAGCTTCGACCTGGAGCCGGGACAGGCCCTGGCCATCATCGGCTCCTCCGGTTCCGGCAAGACCACTCTGCTTCGGTGCCTGAATTTTCTGGAGACGCCCAGCGGCGGGCGGATTGTGGTGCAGGGCAAGACCCTGTTTGACGCCGCCGACCCCAGTACCCAGCGGGAGAGCGAGGTGCGGAAAAAGCGCCTGCACTTCGGCATGGTGTTTCAGTCCTTCAACCTGTTTCCCCAATACACCGCGCTGGAAAATGTGACTCTGGCCAAGAAGCTGATGTGTCAGGAGCTGCCGGAGTTCAAGCAGAACAAGAAAGAGATGCTGGCCCAGATCCAGGCGGAGGGGGAGGAGCTGCTGGGAAAAATGGGGCTGTCCAACCGGGCGGGCCACTATCCCCACCAGCTGTCCGGCGGCCAGCAGCAGCGCGTGGCAATCGCCCGGGCGCTGGCTATGCACCCGGACATCCTCTGTTTTGACGAGCCTACCTCCGCACTGGATCCGGAGCTCACCGGCGAGGTGCTGAAGGTGATCCGGGGCCTGGCGGAGCAGAAAACCACCATGATCATCGTCACCCACGAGATGGCCTTCGCCCGGGACGTGGCCGACAAGGTGATTTTCATGGACGGCGGCGTCATTGTGGAGCGGGGCCCCGCCCGGGAGGTCATTGAAAATCCCCGGCAGGAGCGCACCAAACAGTTCCTGTCCCGGTATGCGGAAAACTAACCGGTTCCCTGCCCTTTTCGGGGCAGGGAACTTTTTTAAAAGATGAAACAGGGAACTTTTTTAAAAGATGAAAAAAAGCTTGACTTTTCGGCAGTTTCAGATATAATAATAGGGCTTGATTCCAAATGGAACAGGCACATCCTTGCTCCCGGCGGAGTCCGGGGGCCACAAGACCGTAAGGAGGTGCAACGAAAATGGCAAAGACTACCGCAAACTACGAGGCGATGTATATCCTGGATCCCTCCCTCAGCGAGGAGGCCATCGCCGCTCTGGTGGCTAAGTTCAAGGCTGTTGTGGAGGCGAATGGTACCGTCTCTGAGGTCGATGAGTGGGGCAAGCGTCGTCTGGCCTATCCCATCAACGATCTGATGGAGGGCTACTACGTGCTGATGACCTTCACTGCTGCTGCCGCCATCCCCGCCGAGCTGGATCGTATTTTCCGGATCACCGACGGCGTGATGCGTTCTCTGATCGTCTGCAAGGACCAGTAAGAGAGGCGCACAATGCTCAACAAGATTTTTCTGATGGGGCGTCTGACCCGGGATCCTGAGCTGCGCCGCACTCAGACGGGAACCCCCGTGGCTTCCTTCAGTCTGGCGGTG
>CALXDY010000126.1 GCA_944387225.1 uncultured Oscillospiraceae bacterium
CCCACCGGAGCCACTGGCGCAGCTGGTGCTACTGGACCCACTGGCCCCACCGGAGCGGCTGGCGCCACCGGACCTACCGGCCCTGCGGGAGCCACCGGTGCGGCTGGCGCTACTGGACCTACCGGCCCTGCCGGGGCCACCGGTGCGGCTGGTGCCACTGGACCTACTGGCCCCACCGGAGCCACTGGCGCAGCTGGTGCTACTGGACCCACTGGCCCCACCGGAGCGGCTGGCGCCACCGGGCCTACCGGCCCTGCCGGAGCCACTGGCGCAGCTGGCGCCACCGGGCCTACCGGGCCCACCGGAGCCACTGGTGCCGCTGGAGCCACCGGACCTACCGGCCCTGCCGGAGCCGCCGGGGCTGCGGGTGCCACCGGTCCTACCGGCCCTGCCGGAGCCGCCGGGGCTGCTGGTGCTACCGGACCTACTGGTCCTACCGGCCCCACCGGAGCCACCGGTGCGGCTGGCGCCACCGGGCCTATCGGACCCACCGGAGCAACCGGCGCGGCTGGCGCCCCTGGTCCTACCGGACCCACCGGAGCTGCTGGCGCAGCTGGTGCTACCGGTCCTACCGGCCCTACCGGGGCCACCGGTGCGGCTGGTGCTACCGGACCTACCGGCCCTGCCGGAGCCACTGGCGCCGCTGGTGCTACCGGTCCTACCGGCCCCACCGGAGCCACTGGTGCCGCTGGTGCCACTGGACCTACCGGCCCCACCGGAGCCACTGGTGCGGCTGGCGCCACCGGGCCTACCGGTCCCACCGGAGCCACCGGCGCGGCTGGCGCCACCGGGCCTACCGGCCCCACCGGAGCCACCGGAGCGGCTGGCGCCACCGGTCCTACTGGTCCCACCGGAGCCACTGGTGCTGCTGGTGCCACCGGTCCTACTGGCCCTGCCGGAGCCACCGGCGCGGCTGGTGCCACTGGTCCCACCGGCCCTGCCGGAACGGAAGGGGCGGCGGGTACCGCCGCCACTCTGGCGGTGGGCAACGTGACCACCGGAGATCCCGGCACGCAGGCCCAGGTGACCAATTCCGGCACGCCCCAGAACGCCGTGTTCGATTTCACCATTCCCCAGGGGCCCACTGGCACCGTGCCTGCTCCCCAGTTCCTCACCGCCTACTCCACCCCGACCCAGCCGGGGACGGACGGCGGCTCCCTGATTTTCGACCGGAATGGCCTGACCCAGGGAACGGCGGTCACTCACGACCAGAACTCCTCCGACGTGGTGCTGCAGCAGCCGGGCTTCTACACCGTGTCCTTCCACGGCACGGTGGCCCCCGCCGACGGGGTGAATTTCCCCCTGTCCATTCTGCTTACCCTGTATCAGGACGGCAACCCGGTCACCGGCGCCAACGTCAGGAATAATTTCCAGACCAATCCGGACACCGCCACCTATGCCTTTACCCAGACGGTTCAGGCGACCACGGCGCCGTCCACCCTGACGGTGGTATCCAACGGGGGCAACTTCCAGTATAACGACATTTCCATCATCGCCAGAAAAATCGGGGAGAATCCCTGAACAACGGGGGCGGGCCCCAGGCGGGACCCGCCCCATCATTTCGTTGAAAGAAGGAGGACGCTATGGGCAAGTATTCCGTGTGCGTCTATGCCATCGCCAAGAACGAAAGCCGGTTTGTCAGCCGCTGGATGGATTCCATGGGAGAGGCGGACTGGGTGGTGGTGCTGGATACCGGCTCCACCGACGACACGGTGGAGCGTCTGGAAGCCCGGGGAGCGCTGGTCACCCGGGAGACCGTTTCCCCCTGGCGCTTTGATACGGCCAGAAACCGTTCCCTGGACCTGGTGCCGGAGGAGGCGGACATCTGCGTCTGTACCGATCTGGATGAGGTGTTTCATCCCGGCTGGCGGAAGGCGCTGGAAGAGCAGTGGAGGCCGGGAGCGGGGCAGGGGCGTTACCGCTACACCTGGAGTTTCCGCCCAGACGGCGGGGAAGGGGTGGTGTTCTGGTACGAAAAAATCCACGCCCGCCGGGGCTACCGGTGGGTGCATCCCGTCCATGAGGTACTCCAGTGGACGGGGGAGGGGGAGCCGGGGGAGACCATCACCCTGACCGGGATCCAGTTGGATCACCACCCGGATCCCGCCAAGTCCCGGGCCCAGTATCTGCCCCTGCTGGAGCTGGCCGCCCGGGAGCAGCCGGATAACGACCGCTGTGCCCACTATCTGGGCCGGGAATACTTTTTTCACCGCCGGTGGCAGGAGGCCATCGCCGCCCTGAAGCGGCACCTGTCCCTGCCCACCGCCCTGTGGCCGGACGAACGGGCGGCCTCCATGCGGTACATGGCCCAGGCCTACGCCAACCTGGGGGAGGAGGAGCTGGCCCGGGTGTGGTTCCACCGTGGGGTGGCGGAGGCCCCCCACCTGCGGGAGCCCTACTGCGACTTTGCCCGCTTTCTCTATGAGCGGCAGGAGTGGGACGGGGTGCTGTATCTGTGCCGCCGGGCCCTGACCATCACCAGCCGCCCCCAGAGCTACATCTGTCAGGCCGACGCCTGGGGCAGCCTGCCCTGGGATCTGGCCGCCCAGGCCTATTACCAGACGGGCCGGATCCCCCAGGCCCTGGACATGGCACGCAAGGCCCTGGAACAGGAGCCGGAGGAGCCCCGGCTGATCCGGAATGTGGAGCTGCTGGCCGCCATGGTCGGGGAGGAATAAAAAAGCGCCGCGAAGCGGTCATGCTTCGCGGCGCAATTCTGTTGAGATATGGGGAGATTACGGCTGCTCCTCGCCCTCGTCGTCCTTAACCTGGGTGGGTTCCACCTCGGCCACCACCTCGCCGGCGGCCTCGGCGTCGGCCTTCAGCTGGGCGATGCGGTCGTTGTTGGTCTCAATAGCGGCCTTAGCGGCGATGATTCGCTCGCAGGCGGCGGCGTAGCCGCCATCAGGAGTGGTGCCGTGCTCAGCGAAGTACAGCTTGCCCAGCTCCACATAGGCCTTCTTGATGGTATCCTCTTCCGCCATGTTGGCGGCCTTCAGCTTGGCGATTTCGGCCAGACGCTTAGAGGTGGCCACACCGCTCTGAGCCAGGTCGGTGGCCCGCTCCTTCAGGCTGTCCAAAAGTCCCATGGTTCATGCCTCCTTTTGCAGTTTGGTTGCAAATTTGCTATGCACCCATTGTACCCGATTTTCCAATGGGATGCAAGGCCGGAGAAAAATTTAATAGAGTCTGAATGATTACACCTTAAAGTTGACGGCGGTGTCGCCCTTGGAATCGTGGCCAAACTCATAGTCCTTGCCGGGCAGCAGGGCGTTGAGGATGATGCCGGTGATGGCGGCCACGGCCAGGCCGGACAGGCTGATGGTGGCCTCGCCCACCTGGAAGGAGATGGCGCCGGAGTAGTTGACGCCGATGGCCAGCACCATAATCAGGGCGGCGATGATCACGTTCCGGCTGTTGGAGAAGTCCACCTGGTTCTCCACCACGTTCCGCACGCCCACGGCGGAGATCATGCCGTACAGCACCATGGACACGCCGCCCATGGTGGCGGTGGGCATGGCGGAGACCAGAGCGGCGAATTTGGGGGAGAATGACAGCAGGATGGCCAGGCCCGCGGCGATGCGGATGACCTTGGGGTCATAGACTCTGGACAGGGCCAGCACGCCGGTGTTTTCGCCGTAGGTGGTGTTGGCAGGGGCGCCGAAGAGGGAGGCCAGAGAAGTGGCCAGGCCGTCGCCCAACAGAGTGCGGTGGAAGCCGGGGTTTTCCAGGTAGTTCCGGCCGCAGGTGGAGGAGATGGCGCACATGTCGCCGATGTGCTCCACCATGGTGGCCAGGGCCAGGGGCATGATGGTCACGGCGGCGGTCAGCAGCATTCCGGTGTCCAGGTCAGGGCGGGAGAACAGGCCGAACAGGGTGTCCTCAAACCGGAAGGGCAGACCAACCCAGGGAGCGTCCGCCAGGGCCTGGAGCTTGACGGGATCCATTACCGGCACGCCGGTGACCTGGCACAGGGCGGCGGCCAGGTAGGAGCCCACCACGCCCAGGAGGATGGGGATGATCTTCACCATGCCCTTGCCCCAGATGTTGCAGCCCACCACGATGGCGATGGCAATCAGGGCGATGGCCCAGTTGTCCCGGCAGGAGGTGATGGCGGTGGAGGACAGGGTCAGGCCGATGCAAATGATGATGGGGCCGGTGACGATGGGGGGGAAGTAGCGCATTACCTTCCGGGTGCCGAAGACCTTGAACAGGGCGGACAGCACCACGTACAGCAGGCCGGCCAGGGCCACGCCGAAGCATGCGTAGGGCAGCATGGCTGTGTTGGCCACCATGGAGCCGTTTTCATCGGTGAGCATGGGGGCGATGGCCTGGTACCCGCCGATGAAAGCGAAGGAGGAGCCCAAAAACGCGGGCACCATCCGCTTGGTCAGCAGGTGGAACAGCAGCGTGCCCAGCCCGGCGAACAGCAGGGTGGCCGACACGGACAGACCGGTGAGGGTGGGCACCAGCACAGTGGCGCCGAACATGGCAAACATGTGCTGCACACCCAGCACTGCCATCCGGCCCCGGCCCAGCTCCCGGGCGTCATAGATTCCGGTGGTTTCCTTCAAGGGACAACACTCCATTTCTCTCTGAATTCGTCCCATTGTACCAGAACCGGGGGACAGATGCAAGAGGAGGTTGTGGAATCATGCAAACCTGATCCACCAGCGGTTGACTTCAAGGGCGAAAAAGGATAAACTACTGCAAGAAGAGGACATACCCCCACGAAACGAAGGAGAGATAGCAGTGAAAAAGCCTTTTGTGACGCTGGAACAGCTCCAGACCATCACCCAGCAGTACCCCACCCCCTTCCATCTGTATGACGAGGCCGGTATCCGGGCCAACGCCCGGGCCCTTCGGGCAGCCTTTGCCTGGAACCCCGGCTTTACCGAATATTTTGCCGTCAAGGCCACACCCAACCCCCAGATTCTCAAGCTGCTGAAGGAGGAGGGCTGCGGCGTGGATTGCTCCTCCTTGTGCGAGCTGATGATGTCTGACCACTGCGGCTTCTCCGGCGGACAGATCATGTTCTCCTCCAACGACACTCCTGCCGAGGAGTTCGTCCTGGCTGCCAAGCTGGGCGCCACCATCAATCTGGATGACATCAGCCATGTGGACTTCCTCCGCAAGACCCTGGGCTATATCCCCAAGAAGATCTCCTGCCGCTTCAATCCCGGCGGGGCCTTCACCCTGGGGGAGAGTAAGGAGGGCTTCCAGGTGATGGACAACCCCGGCCAGGCCAAGTACGGCATGACCCGCCAGCAGATCGCCCAGGCCTTCAAGCAGCTGAAGGAGCTGGGGGCGGAAGAGTTCGGCATCCATGCCTTCCTGGCCTCCAACACCATCTCCAACGAGTATTATCCCGCCCTGGCCCGGATCCTGTTCCAGCTGGCGGTGGAGCTGAAGGAGGAGACCGGCTGCCACATCACCTTTATCAATCTGTCCGGCGGCGTGGGTGTGCCCTACCGCCCGGAGCAGCCTGCCAACGACATCGCCGTCATCGGCGAGGGCGTCCGGAAGGCCTATGAGGAGATTCTGGCCCCCACCGGCATGGGGGATGTGGCCATCTGCACCGAGCTGGGCCGGTTCATGCTGGCTCCCTACGGCCATCTGGTCACCCGTGTGCTGCACATGAAGCACATTTATAAGGATTATGTGGGTGTGGACGCCTGCGCCTCCAACCTGATGCGGCCTGCCATCTACGGCGCCTACCACCACATCACCGTCATGGGCAAGGAGGACAAGCCTTGCGACCATATGTATGACGTCACCGGCTCCCTGTGCGAAAACAGCGACAAGTTCGCCGTGGATCGCATGCTGCCGGAGGTGGAGGTGGGCGACCTGCTGGTCATCCACGACACCGGCGCCCACGGCCACGCCATGGGCTATCAGTACAACGGGCGGCTGCGCTCGGCGGAGGTGCTGCTGTGCCAGGACGGCTCCACCCGCCTGATCCGCCGGGCGGAAACCCCGGAGGACTACTTCGCCACCGCCATCTGGGAGTAACAGCAGATGGGTGTTATGGCCCAGCTGGCCCTGGTCTTCGGCCTGTGCCTGGCGTGCGAGGGCGTTTCCGCTGCCCTGCCCTTTCCCTTTCCCGCCAGTGTGCTGAGCATGATCATCCTGCTGGGGCTGCTGCTGTCGGGGGTGGTGAAGGAGAAGCACATCGACAAGGCTGCTGCCTTCCTGGTGGGCAACATGGCCTTTTTCTTCCTGCCCTCCTGTGCGGGCATTGTAGAGTATTGGGAGGCCCTGGTTCCCGTGCTGCTGCCCTTCTTCCTGGTGGCCTTTATCACCACCCCGCTGGTCTACGCCGTTACCGGCTGGACGGTGAGCCTGCTCATGGGCCGGAAGAGGAAGGAGGAGGGACATGATTGAGACCATCCTCACTTCGCCCCTGCTGGGGCTGACCCTGTCCTGCCTGGCCTGGTGCGTGGGACTTTGGGTACAGAAGAAAACAAAACTGATTTTATGCAATCCCCTGATCATCGCCGTGATTTTGGTGGTGATTGTCCTGAATGTCTTTCACATCCCGTTTCAGGACTTTAATCTGGGCGGTGAATTCATCACTCTTATGCTGGGACCGGTCACGGCGCTGCTGGCGCTGAATATCTATCAGCAGCGGGCTCTGCTGGGCCGGTACTTCCTGCCGGTGGTGGTGGGCTGCCTGGCGGGCAGCCTGGCCAGCGTGGGCAGTGTGCTGCTGCTGTGCCGCCTGCTGACCCTGGAGGAGGCCATTACCGCATCCCTGATGCCGAAAAGCGTGACCACCGCCATTGCGGTGGCCATCGCCGGCAGCGGCGGCGGGGTGGAGTCCCTGGCCATCGCCGCGGTGATGGTGGCCGGAGTTACCGGCGCTCTGTTCGCCCCCATGTTTGCCCGCCTGTTCCATATCACCGATCCGGTGGCCCAGGGAGTGGCCATCGGTGCGTGCAGCCATGCTCTGGGCACCACCCGGGCCATGGAGATTGGGCAGCTCCAGGGAGCCATGTCCTCCATCGCCATCTGCATCTGCGGCCTGATTACCTCGGTGATCACCCTATTTACCTGACCTGCTTTCTTGAAAGAAACTAGGCACCGTACTTTCTTGAAAGAAAGTAGGCAAAGAACTTCCTGCGAAGCTGCGCTTCGCCCTCGCTGCCTGAGGTTGGGAACAGAGTCTGCCATTCAGCACGAAAGAATAAACTGTCCGGGCGCACGCTGTGCGCCCGGTATTTTTATAAAAAAAGCAGGCCGGAATTGACCGGCCCACAAGGATGGATTCTCTTTCGTGCGGGGATGGGGAGGCAGTTCGAATCTTCGGGCGGAGGGAAGGAAAGCCGCAGCTTTCCGGGAAAATTCTTTGCTTCCTTTCTTATAAAGAAAGGAAGCCGCCCCTCTTTGGCGGAAGAGGAGCGGCGAGACCAGCCGGCGGAGGAGAAGGAGGACCGGGAGAGAAAGAAAGACGGTCAGGCTCCGCCGGAGGAAAGGAGACAACCGGGGAGGAAGTGAGAGACTCCCTGGGTGTCGGTCAGGTAAGGTAGGAGAGCAGGTGCTCCGGATGGGAGACGTGATAAAACAGCATTCCGGTCATAGCGCTCTCCTGGTCGTTTTCCCGGATGCCCAGTACGGCATTGGAGCGGCTGCTGCGGGGATTCTGACCCACAGCGGCGCCGAAGCACAGATTCCCATACTCCCGATCCTGACGCTCCACAGCCACATTCAGCCGCTTGTTCAGGGGGATATACATCAGCTCACCCCGCACCAGGGCGATGGCCCGGTAGTTGGTGATGGCGTACAGGGTGCTGCGCTCCAAATACATCTTGTCCAGCAGCGGACGGGTGGACAGCATAACGGGAAGAAAAGCCACCACCAGCAGAACAACAAACAAGTCCGCACCGCCCCGGTTCATCTGATTCAGCAGGGGGGCGAGATAAAACACCATCAACAGCATGGCGGCCGCCGACAGCAGCCAGGTACTCATAAAAGTAGACCGATAAGGGCACGCCATCAGCTTGAAGGGGGATGGACGGCCCGTCCAGCGAACCTCTTCTCCAGGGAGAAGGGCCTCCTGAAGACGTTGTTCCATGGGGGATCATACCTTCCTTCTTTGAAGATTTCCTCGCCTATCATTATAGCACGGAAGGAGTAAATGGTTCGTAAATGATGGAAAAGGGTACGTTAAAAAGGCGTTAAGGAACGCCGGAGAATTGGAATTTTTTCCAATTCTCCGGCGTTGATTTTTTATGCAGTGACCGGCCGGGCCATCAGCAGGCAGGCCAGCAGCATGGGAGCGCAGGCGGGCAGGACGGATGCCTTGCCCAGCAGGGGAGAGGCCAGTCCGCTGAGGACGGCGCCCACCACAAAGCAGGCGATCAGGCCGTAATATACCCGGATTTTCCGGGGGGCGGCGGCGTCACCCTGGAGCCAGCGGAACAGCTGCTCTGTGCCGCTTCTCAGGTTGCCGGTACACATGGTGGTGGCGCAGCCGCAGCCGTCCACGCTGCGGAAGGACTGCACCTGCACGGCGCTGGCGAAGGCGATCAGGATATTGGCCACGGCATCCAGGGAGCCGGAGGGGAGCATAGCCACCACCACCACCAGCAGGCACTCCAGCAGCAGCAGGGGCTGCCGCCAGTGGATGGGGGTGGGCTGGTGATCCATCCAGCGGCGGAACCGCTGGGTGGCCAGTACTCCGGCGAAGTAGGCCAGGATGGGCAGCAGGTAGCGTCCTGCCTGATGCAGATGGCCCTGGGCCAGATTGATGCCCAGAAGGACCACGTTGCCCGTCTCCGCCGTGGCAAAGACCTGGCCACGGTTTAAGTAGCTGTAGGCATCCAGCATGCCGCCGGTGAGGGCCAGCAGCAGACCCACAGGCAGGGATTCGGAAGGCTGGTTCATGTCAGTTCAGGAAATCCTTCAGCTTCTTGGAGCGGGAGGGGTGGCGCAGCTTCCGCAGGGCTTTGGCTTCGATCTGGCGGATTCGCTCCCGGGTGACGCCGAACTCCTTGCCCACCTCTTCCAGGGTGCGGGTGCGGCCGTCCAGAATGCCGAAGCGGAGCTTGAGCACCTTCTCCTCACGGGGGGTGAGGGTGGACAGCACCTCCACCAGCTGCTCCTTCAGCAGGGTGAAGGAAGCGGCCTCGGCAGGCTCGGAGGCATCCTCGTCAGGGATGAAGTCGCCCAGATGGCTGTCCTCCTCCTCGCCGATGGGGGTTTCCAGGGAGACGGGCTCCTGGGCGATTTTCAGGATCTCACGCACCCGCTCCACAGGCATGGACATCTCCTCGGCGATCTCCTCGGGACTGGGATCGTGACCCAGCTCCTGGAGGAGCTGGCGGGAGACCCGGATGACCTTGTTGATGGTCTCCAGCATGTGGACGGGGATGCGGATGGTGCGGGCCTGGTCGGCGATGGCACGGGTGATGGCCTGGCGGATCCACCAGGTGGCGTAGGTGGAGAACTTATAGCCCTTGGTGTAGTCGAACTTCTCCACGGCCTTGATCAGGCCCAGGTTGCCCTCCTGGATCAGGTCCAAGAACTGCATGCCCCGGCCCACATACCGCTTGGCGATGGACACCACCAGACGGAGGTTGGCCTCGGCCAGACGCTTCTTGGCCTTCTCGCCGGCCTTGATGGTCTTGTTCAGCGCCTCCAGCACCTCGGCGGGGATCTCCTCGCCGGAGGCCTGCAGCTCCTCCAGCTGGGCCTTGGCCTCGTTGCCGGCGCCCCTGGCCTGGGCCAGGTCGATTTCCTCCTCGGAGGTGAGCAGGTTCACCTTGCCGATCTCCTTCAGATACATCCGCACCGGGTCGTCGGTGCCGAAGGAGTCCAGCATGGCGTTGGGATCCACCAGCTCCTCCTCGTTGATCTCCTCCATGGCCTCCAGGGGGGGATCGGCGTCGTCGGGCAGGTCGGGGATATAGTCCTCGCCGGCGGTGTTGATGCCCAGGTTCTCCAGCGTGTCATAGATCTTGTCCATCTGCTCGGAGCCCAGATCCAAATCTTCCAGCACGTCCATCAGCTCGCTGGAGGACAGGCTGCCCTTCTTCTTGCCCCGCTCGATGAGGTCGGTCAGCTTCTCCGCGCCGGCCACGCCCTCCACCACCTTCATGATCTCCGCCTTGGCGGAGTCGATGCGGGCCTGCTGCTCGGGGGTGAGGGGCTTGCCGGATCCCTTCTCCAGGATCATGGTTACGCCGTTATGCTGGGTCTCTATGGTGATGGGGTTCTTTTTGCTGCTCATGGCTTGTCCTCCGTATATGCTTTCTTTTCCAGATTCTTTCGTTGTGCGGCCAGCAGCAGCTGGCTTTCGCTGCCGCCGGAGCGGCGCAGGGCTTCCCTGCGGATCACGGCTATGTAGTCGGCCAGGGCCCGACCGCTGTTGGCCAGGGTTTCCGGCTGGTCGGCCACCTGAGCCAGATGGGCCATCTCCTCGGCGTCAAACTCCTCCGCCAGGGCGGCCAGCTGGGTGGACAGGCCCTCCTGGGCCCGCTGCCGCAGCAGGTCGTAGGCCCGGCTCAGCAGGGGGGAGGAGAACTCCTCCGGCTCCAGGCCGTCCAGGGACCGGTGGATGGCGGGATCCAGCATCAGCAGCCGGATGACACCCTCTTCCGCCCGGGCGGAACGGATGTTTTCGTATCGCAGGGCCCGGCTTTGGGGCTGGAGCTGAGAGGCGGGGGTGAGTACCTTCCGCGTCAGCTGCTTCTCCTCCCGGCGCAGCCGCTGGCTGACTGCCTTCTTGACCTCCATGGCCATGGCTTCCGGAGTGATGCCGGCGGTCTGGGCGGCGTGGCCGCCGTAGATCTCCCGCTCCACCGGGCTGGGCAGGGTGGCCAGCAGCTTGGCGGCCTCCTGGAGGAAGGTCACCCGCTGGCCGTCGTCCTCCAAATTATATTGGCTCTGGAGCTGGGCCAGGCGGTAATCCACCTGGTTTTCGCTTTGATCCAGCAGCCGGGCAAAGGCATCCGGGCCGTAGGCCTTGATATATTCGTCGGGATCCTTGGCTCCCGTCACCCGAAGCACCCGGACCTTCAGCCCCGCCTTCTCCAGCAGAGGGATGGCCCGCTGGGCGGCGGATACCCCCGCCTTGTCCCCGTCGTAGGCCAGAATGGCCTGGCGGAAGTACCGGGACAGCAGCTGGGCGTGGTCGGGGGTGAGGGCGGTGCCCAGAGAGGCTACCGCGCTGTCAAAGCCCGCCTGATGCAGGGCGATGGTATCCATATACCCCTCGGTGAGGATGACCCGATCGGCTTTGGACCGCTTGGCCAGGTTCAGGGCGAAAATGCTGCGGCTTTTGTTGTAGACCGGGGTGTCCGGGGAGTTGAGGTATTTTGGGGTGGAGTCGTCCATCACCCGGCCGCCGAAGCCGATGACCTCACCCCGGACGTCGATGATGGGGAACATGACCCGGTTGCGGAACCGGTCGTAGATCCGGCCGTCCCGGTTGTTTACCGCCAGGCCGGCGTCCAGCAGATCCCGCTTGTCGTAGCCCATCTGTCCCAGCTGGGTGATAAGCCCGTCCCAACGGTCCGGGGCGAAGCCCAGGCCGAAGCGGGTGAGGGTTGCCTTACTCAGGCCGCGGCGGCGGAGGTAGTCCAGGCCCGCCGCCCCCTCCGGCTGGTACAGCCAGCGGTGGAAGATCCGGGCCGCTTCCCGGTTGATGGTCAGCAGCTTCTCCCGCCGCTCCCGGGCTCCCGGGGAGGAGCCCCACTGGGGCATGGCCATCCCCGCACGCTTGGCCAGCACCTCCACTGCCTCCCGGAAGGAGAGGTTTTCCAGCTCCATCACAAAGTTGATGGCGCCGCCTCCCTTGCCGCAGCCAAAGCACTTGTAGATCTGCCGGTCAGGGACCACGTGAAAGGAGGGGGTTTTCTCACTGTGGAAAGGACAGCACCCCCAATAGCTGTTTCCCTTCTTGGTCAGACGCACCGACTGGGACACCAGATCCACCAGATCGGTGCGGGCGATCAGTTCGTCCAGAAAATGGTCGGGCAGAGCCATGGCTGTCCCTCCTTTCGATGATGCGCCCCTCTATCGGTTCATATACGCAAAGAAAGGGGAATTTCCTTCTTATAAAGGAGAAAAAATTTCCCATCTCTTCCCATCTGCTAAAAAGTGGTGATAACAATACAGAATATATTATAGGGAAATCAGTCGCATTTGTCAATGGCAGGAACAAGTCGGGGATGGACGGCATACGATGGAGGTGGAAGGAGAGAAGCATATGGTATCAATCACCCGGCAGCTGCTGACGGAAAGCGACTGCTACAAAGAGGGACGCGCCCTGCGGCCCCAAGGCGTTATGGTTCATTCGGTGGGGGTGGCACAGCCCAATCCCCAGGTGTTTATTCAGCGATGGAACAAGTCGGGGGTAGACGCCTGTGTCCATGCCTTTGTCAACGACAAGAGTATTGTCCAAACACTGCCCTGGGAGTGCCGTGCCTGGCACTGCGGCGGAAAGGCCAACAACACACACCTGGCCTTTGAGTGCTGCGAACCGGCGGGACACACCTACCAGGGAGGCACCATGGTGGGTTATGACTCGGAGAAGAACCGGGCGTACTTCCAAGCCATGTACCGCAACGCGGTGGATTTGACGGCCTGGCTGTGCCGCCGCTATGAGCTGGATCCCACCGCCCCGGGGGTGGTGATCTGCCACGCGGAGGGGAACAAACTGGGACTTGCCAGCAATCATGCCGACGTGCTTCAGTGGTGGCCCAGGCACGGGATCACCATGGATCGCTTCCGGACGGATGTAAAGACCACCATGGCCAAGATGGATGAGGAGGAAGAGACTGTGACGCAGCAGCAATTTAACGGGATGATGGACGCCTATTTGAAGGCCAGAGGGCAGGCGAGCCCCTCCGCCTGGTCTCAGCAGGCCCGGGAGTGGGCAGAAAAGGCCGGGTATATCGCCGGCAGCGGCGGCGGTGAAATGCGCTATCCCGCCTTTGTCACCCGGGAGGAGCTGATCCAGATCCTGTATGCCGCACTGGGGAGAGAGAAAAAGCAGAGAGTGGAGAGTGGAGAGTGGAGAGTGGAGAGTGAAGAGTAGAGAGTGAAGAGTAGAGAGTGAAGAGTGGAGAGTGAAGAGTGGAGAGGGAATAGGGAATAGGGAAGAAGTGGCTACGCCAACCCCGTCTCCAGCCTGAAAGAGGGTATACCTGTGTGGGCCGATCGATCGGCCCACCATTTTTTTGCCCTTCTTCATTTATAATGAATGAGTGAATGAGAATTGTCTTTCGTGCTGGAATAAAGGGCTTCTTGACGGGTTTTGGGCGGCGAGAAGGAAAGCGCAGCTTTCCGCCAAAGTTCTTTGCCAAGCTTTCTTTCAAGAAAGCGGGGGGAGCGAAGTTTTTTCCTATAAGTGCGAAGATTTTTCTATCGTTTTTTACAAAAGGGAGGTATAGAATAAGGGCAAGAAGCGGGAAACCGCCCAAAAACGTGGATTACGTTTTGAAACAGAAGGAGGAACAACATGAAAAAGTATCTTGCTCTTGCTCTTGCCGCCACCATGTCCGTCGGTCTGCTGGCCGGCTGCGGCGGCACCCCTGCCGCCTCCAATCCTGGCTCCGGCTCCGGCTCCGGCTCCAGTGCCGGCTCCGGCAGCGGCGCTCAGACCTCTGATCTGAAGGTTGGCGTGTTCTACTACAACTTCGCCGACGCTTACATCTCCACCGTCCGTGCTGCCATGGACGCCAAGCTGGATGCCCTGGGTGTGCAGTACCAGAACTTTGACGCCCAGACCAACCAGGCCACCCAGACCGACTCCATCAACACCGCCATCACCGACGGCTACGATCTGCTGATCGTCAACGTGGTGGAGAATGCCTCCCCCGAGGCCGCTCAGGGCGTTGTGGATGTGGCCAAGAACGCCGGCATCCCCGTCATCTTCTTCAACCGCGACTTCGATGTGTCCGTGCTGCAGAGCTATGAGAACAGCGCCTTCGTGGGCACCGATCCCGCTGAGGCCGGCCACATGCAGGGCAAGGCCATCGGCGAGTATCTGCTGGCCAACTACGACGCTGTGGATCTCAACGGCGACGGCGAGATCTCCTACGTGATGTTCAAGGGCCAGGAGGGCAACCCCGAGGCTGAGTTCCGCACCCAGTTCGGCGTGGAGGATGCTGACGCTGTCCTGACCGCCGCCGGCAAGCCCGCTCTGAAGTTCTATGACGCCAACAACGCCGACAAGTATCTGGTTGACCAGACCGGTGCTTGGTCCGCTCAGGCTGCCACTGACTACATGAACACCATTCTGGGTCAGTACAACGAGGGCAACGGCAACATGATCGAGCTGGTCATCGCCAACAACGACAACATGGCTGAGGGCGCCATCGCCGCTCTGCAGACCGTGGGCTACAACATGGAGGGCGGCTCCAAGACCATCCCCGTGTTTGGCGTGGACGCTCTGGCTTCCGCTGTTGAGAAGATCGACGCCGGCATCATGACCGGTACCGTTAAGCAGGATGGCGAGGCCATGGCCGCTACCATCGTGACCCTGGTGGAGAACGTTTTGAACGGCGAAGAGCTGATGGCCAACACCGACCAGTACATCCTGGCTACCGGTGAGGACGGCGCCGAAATCGCCAACAAGATCCTGGTGCCCTACTCTCTGGTAGGCGGCGAGGCCTAAGGGGCGGTTCAAACGCAATCGAAAGCGTGCCCCCAATGCAGGTATAACGGCGAAGCGGGGCTGCCAAAAGGCAGCCCCGCTCCCGCCGTGAAGCCCCCGCTTGATATACGGCCTCCCTGGCCGTGTATGAAGCGGTGGTTTCACCAAGAGAGAGGAGGAGTAATATGGAGCAGCATGAACTGCTGGAGATGCGGGGCATCACCAAGGAATTCCCCGGCGTCAAAGCTCTGGACGGCGTGAACCTGACGGTTCGGGCCGGCACGGTTCACGCGCTGATGGGAGAGAATGGCGCCGGTAAGTCCACCCTGATGAAGTGCTTGTTCGGCATCTACAGCAAAGACAGCGGCACCATCACCCTGGATGGAAAGGAAGTCAATTTCAAAAGCTCCAAAGAGGCCCTGGAAAACGGAGTGGCCATGGTGCACCAGGAGCTGAACCAGGCCCTGACCCGGACGGTGAAGGACAACCTGTGGCTGGGCCGGTACCCCAAGGTGGGCGGCTTCATCGTCAGCGAGCGGATCATGGACCAGCGCACCAAGGAAATTTTCGACACACTGGAGGTCAGCGTCAACCCCAAGGCGGTGATGTCCACCCTGCCCGTCAGCCAGCGGCAGATGGTGGAGATCGCCAAGGCGGTGTCCTACGACTCCAAAATCATCGTCTTTGACGAGCCCACCTCCTCCCTCACCGAGGCGGAGGTAGAGCACCTGTTCCGCATCATCGACATGCTGAAGAAAAAGGGATGCGGCATCATTTACATCAGCCACAAGATGGACGAGATTCTCCGCATCAGCGACGAGGTCACCATCATGCGTGACGGCACCTGGGTGGCCACCCGGCCCGCCAAGGAGCTGACCATGGAGGAGATCATCCGCCTGATGGTGGGCCGTGAGCTGACCAACCGCTTCCCGCCCAAGACCAACAAGCCCGGGGACGTGATTCTGGACGTACAGCACATCTCCGGCAAGTACACCCGGCTGAAGGACGCCACCTTCCAGCTGCGCCAGGGCGAGGTGCTGGGCATCGCCGGCCTGGACGGCTCCGGCCGTACCGAGGTGCTGGAAAACCTCTTCGGCGCCATGACCCGGGAGGGAGGCACCATCACCCTCCACGGCAAGGAGATCCGCAACCGCAATCCTCAGGAGTCCATTAAAAACGGCTTTGCCCTGCTCACCGAGGAGCGCCGGGCCACCGGCATTTTTGGCATCCGGGACATTCGGGAGAACACGGTGGTCTCCAGCCTGAAGGACTATCTGCTGGGCGGCATCTGCCTCAGCGACAAGAAAATGAAGGAAAAGACCGACTGGTCCATCCAGGCCATGCACATCAAGACCCCCAGCCAGAAGACCCAGATCCGGTCCCTGTCCGGCGGCAACCAGCAGAAGGTCATCATCGGCCGTTGGCTGCTGACCAAGCCGGAGGTGCTGCTGCTGGACGAGCCCACCCGCGGCATCGACGTGGGCGCCAAGTATGAGATCTATCAGCTGATCATCGACCTGGCCAAGGAGGGCAAGGGCGTGATCATGGTTTCCTCGGAAATGCCCGAGCTGCTGGGTGTGTGCGACCGGATCATCGTGATGTCCGGCGGCCAGGTGGCCGGCGAGGTAGACGCCAAGAATACCAGCCAGGAGGAGATCCTCACCCTGGCGGCCAAGTATGTGTAAGAGAGGGAGGAACGACCCATGAGCAACGAATCCAAGGAACTGGCCGCGAAGGCCCATCGCTTCGGCGGAAAGAAGCCCAGCGACCTGCTGCTGGACAACGCCCTGTACATCCTGATGATCATCGCGGTCATCTACATCCAGTTTTTCCGGAACAGCAACTTCCTGATGCCGGCCTCTCTGGTGAATATCCTGTCCCAGACGGCCGCCTATCTCCCCGCCGCCCTGGGCATCGCCGGCTGTATCGTCCTCACCGGTACCGACCTGAGCGCCGGCCGGGCCGTGGGCATCACCGCTTGTATCTCCGCCTCCCTCCTGCAGAAGGTGGGCAGCAGCAGCAAGATGTGGCCTGAGATCGGCACTCTGCCTGTCCCCGTGGTCATCCTCATCGCTGTGGCTCTGGGTGCGGCCATCGGTGCCTTCAACGGCTTCTTCGTGGCCAAGTTCAAGCTGCACCCCTTCATTGTTACCCTGGGCACCCAGCTGATCCTGTACTCCTGCCTGCTGCTGTACGTCAACATGGGCAACAACGGCGGCATGGCTATCTCCAGCCTGGACGCCACCTACACCGATTTCATCAAGGGCTCCCTGCCCTTCGCTCAGGTTCCCACCGGCACCAACGCCGCCGGCGAGACTATCTATACTCCCATCCCCAACTACGTGTGGATCGCCATCGGCCTGACGGTGCTGATGTGGTTCATCTGGAACAAGACCACCTTCGGCAAGAACATGTTCGCCCTGGGCGCCAATGAAGAGGCCGCCCGCGTCTCCGGCGTCAACGTGTTCAAGACCACCGTCATGGTCTTCGCCCTGGCCGGCGCCATGTACGGCTGGACCGGCTTCGTGGAGGGCGCCCGCATCGGCTCCAACACCGCCAACACCGGCTTCAACTACGAGCTGGACGCCATCGCAGCCTGCGTCATCGGCGGCATCTCCTTCGTAGGCGGCATCGGTAAGATTCGGGGCATCATCATCGGCGTGCTGCTGCTGCGCCTGATCTTCGTGGGCCTGAACATGGCCTATGTGCCTCAGGACCTGATCTACATGGTCAAGGGCGGCATCATCCTCTTCGCCTGCGCCCTGGACATGCGGAAGTACCTGGTCAAGAAGTAAATCAAAGGCAAGTTCGGGCTGCCGGAGGGGTCGATGGGCCGTTCCGGCAGCCCATTTCTATCCCGGCGGGTTGTGCCGGGGCAGGGTTATCCTGTATAATGGCGGAAGAACGTGACCGGGAGGACCGGAGAAAGGGGGAGGCGCCATGGATCGCTACCGTGTGATGCTGGTGGACGACGAGGAGGAGATCCGGGCGGGCATCAGCCGGAAAATCGACTGGGAGAGCCTGGGCTTTGACCTGGCCGCCGAGGCGGAAAACGGGGAGGAGGCCCTGGAGCTGGCCGAACAGATCCGGCCTGACGTGGTGCTGACGGACATCAAAATGCCCTTTATGGACGGGCTGGAACTGTGCCGCAGGCTGCGGCAGTCCCTGCCCGCCGCCCGGACGGTGGTGTTTTCCGGCTTTGACGAGTTTGAGTACGCCCGCCAGGCGGTGAGCATGGGGGTGTCGGAGTACATCATGAAGCCCATCAACGCCCCGGAACTGAGGCAGGTGCTGCTGCGGCTGAAGGAGCAGCTGGACGAGCAGCGCCTCCGCCGCCGGGACATGGAATCCCTCCGCCGCCGGTACGAGGAGAGCCTGCCGGTGCTGCGGGAGCTGCTGTTCACCCGGCTGCTGGAGGGACAGGTGCCCCGGGACCAGATTCAGGACCGGGCGGCCCGGTACGAAATGGAGCTGCCCTCCGGGCCATGGATGGCGGCTTTGTTCCAGGTGGACGGGCCGGACATGGCCAGCCGTCGGGACGAGCTGCTGCTGTTGTCTGTGCAGGCCTTTTTGAAAAAGCACGCCGCCCTGGAGGGCTGCTGCGTCCAAACCGCCCTGTATAACGACCAGGTGGCGCTGCTGGCCCAGACGGACGAGGTGTACCGGATGCTCAGCGAAATGGAGCGGCTCCGGGTGCTGGCCCAGAGCTATCTGGGCCTGGAGCTGACGGTGGGGGTGGGCGCCCCCTGCGCCGGGCCGGAGGAGCTTCGCCTGTCGGCGGAGGGAGCCTGCTCCGCCCTGGATTACCGGGTGCTGATGGGGATCGGCCGGGTGCTGTACATCGGCGACCTGGAGCCGGACACCTCCCTGCGCCTGTCCCTGGATGAGGACGACCAGCGCAGAGTCACCGCGGCGGTGAAGCTGGGCGACGCCCATCAGGTGGAGGAGGTGGTGCGGGAGCTGGTGGGCCGTCTGCGCCGCACGGGCCTGGACCTGGCTCAGTGCAGCCTGTTTCTGCTGGAATTCACCACGGTGCTTGTCCGCCTGGCCAGAGCCGGATCGGTGGAGGTGGAGGCGGTGTTCGGGCCGGGCTTTACCGGCGCGGTGCCCCTGTCCCAGTTCCACTCGGTGGAAGAGCTGGAGCAGTGGTGCGTGCAGCACAGCCTCCAGGTGCAGCAGCTGCTGGGCAGGCAGCGCAGCGACTCCACCAGCCGCACGGTGGAGCGGGCCATGGAGCTGGTGCGCCGGGACTACGCCGACGAGACCCTCAGCGTGGAATCCCTGTGCGGAAAGCTCCACCTGTCCCCGGCCTACGTCTCCACCCTGTTCAAGCGGGAGACGGGGACCAGCTTTACCAACTACGTCACTCAGGTGCGGATGGAGCACGCCGCCCGCCTGCTCCGGGACACCGACGAGAAAACCTATCGGGTGGCTCAGGCCACGGGGTATGCGGACCCCAACTATTTCAGCTACGTATTCAAGCGCCACTTCGGCGTGACCCCGTCCAAGTACCGGGCGGGGGAGGGCCGGTGAAGGGGAGGCGGGGATGTTGAAGCTGTTTCCCGCCCTGGCCGAGCGGCTGATCGGCCGGTACCGGCGCATGAGCATCCACATGGTCATTTCCCTGTCCTTCACCGCCGTGGCGGTGGTGGGAATGATCTTTCTGGGCATGACCCTGGCTCTGCGCTTCTCCGCCCACACCCAGGAGCTGATGGGGGAGAGCAGCCGCCGGGTGCTGTCCCAGGTCAATCTGGGCCTGGACAGCTACCTGCGGCAGATGATGGGGGTGTCCGACACCATCTATTACAACATCCTCAAATACCGGGACGCCGACGATCGGGAGAACCTGAGCCGGGAAATCAACCTCCTTTACGAGGAAAACCGAAGCTCCCTGGTGTCGGTGGCGGTGTTTAACCTGGACGGCAGCCTGGTGTGCGCCACCCCGCTGTCCACCCTGAAGGAGGAGGCCGACCCCGTGGGCAGCGGCTGGTTTCAAAACGCCCTGTCCCGGGTGGAGGACTTCCATTTTTCCACCCCCCACGTCCAGAACCTGTTTTCCGACCCGGACTATCAGGCTCCGTGGGTGGTTTCCCTCAGCCGCCAGGTGCAGCTGACCAGCCAGGGCGTCACCCGGACGGGGGTGCTGTTGGTGGATATGAGCTTCGGCGGCATTCAGCAGATCTGCCGGGACGCGGAGCTGACCAACGGGGGTTACCTTTACCTGGTGGATCAGCAGGGAGAGATCATCTACCACCCCAGACAGCAGCTGATCTACGCCGGTCTGGTGGAGGAGAACGCCGCCCAGGCGGCGGCCCGCTCCGACGGCGTCTATCAGGAGACCTTCCAGGGCCAGGAGCGGCAGGTGACCATCAAGACCGTGGGCTATACCGGCTGGAAGCTGGTGGGCGTGGTGCCCATGGTGGACATCCGGGCCGACGGGCAGCAGATGCTGCTGTTCGGCCTGTCCCTGCTGCTGTTTTCCGCCTTCCTGATGGCCTTCCTCAACTTCCGCATCTCCGCCCACATCTCCCAGCCCATCCAGCGGCTGGAGCAGTCCATCAAGGAGCTGGAGGCGGGCCATGAGACGGAGATCGACGACGGGGAGGGCTGCTATGAGGTGTAGCACCTCAGCCGCTCCATCCGCTCCATGGTGTCCACCATGCGCCATCTGATGGAGGACATCATCGCTCAGGAGGAGCAGAAGCGCCGCTCGGAGCTGGAGGTGCTCCAGTCCCAGATCAACCCCCACTTCCTCTACAACACTCTGGACTCCGTGATCTGGATGACGGAGGCCGGACGGCAGGAGGAGGCCATCCAGATGGTTACCTCCCTGGCCCGGCTGTTCCGCATTTCCCTCAGCCGGGGCAGCAGCGTCATTCCCCTAGCCGACGAGCTGGAGCACGCCAGGCACTACATGACCATCCAGAAGATCCGGTACAAAAACCGCTTCACCTTCGACGTCCAGGCGGGCCCGGAGGTGGAAGGACTTTATACCCTGAAGCTCATTGTCCAGCCCCTGCTGGAAAACGCCATTTACCATGGCCTGTCCGCCGTGGAGGATGACGGACATATCCGGGTGACGGCACGCCGCATGGACGACCGTCTGGTCATCGACGTGGAGGACGACGGCATGGGGATGCCTCCGGAGGTGGCCGCCCAGCTGCTGGAGGATTACCGCCCGGCGGTGAAGACCTCCGGCTCCGGCATCGGCATCCGGAACGTCCACCGGCGGATCCAGCTTACCTTCGGCAAGGAATACGGCCTGCAGGTGGAAAGTGAGCCGGATGAGGGGACCCGGGTGCGGATCATCCTGCCTGTGCTGGATGAGGGGGCGGCGGAGCCCTATCGAAAGGAGATCAAGTCATGAAAGGCCGCAAGGGAATGATTCAGCTGGGAATTCTGGTGGTGCTGGGCGCCGCTGTGGTGGCCAGCATGGCCCTGCCCCAAATCAGTGCGGCCATGACCCAACGGCAATCCGTTCAGGTCTCCGTTCTAATCCGGGACTCGGACAGCAGCCTGTGGGCCAAAACCCGCCGGGGCATGGAGCAGGCGGCAGGGGATATGGGGGCGGAGCTGCGCTTCCTCACCCCGGGACAGGATAACGACCCGGCCGAGCAGGAGGAGATGCTCCGCCGGGAGGTGGAGCGGGGCACCGACGTTATGGTGGTCAATCCGGTCTCCACCCAGGCGGTGGATGTGCTTTGGGAGGAGATCGGGGGAGACGTGCCCCTGGTGGCCCTGGAATCCCGTTTGGAGGGCGCCGGGGTATGGGCCCTGATAGACGACGAGACCATGGGGGATCAGCTGGCCCAGGCGGTGTCGGAGGACTACCTGGGTGGGCTGGTGCTGGTGCTGGACCTTACCAGCGGCGTTCAGGCCCTGGATGACCGGCGGCAGATGCTGACCCAGGAGCTGACCAAGTCGGGCATTCCGTGGCAGCTGTGGTCGGCGGAGGGTCAGCCCCTGGAGGAGTGGTCTATCCCCCGGGAGGTGACCCACATAGTAGCCCTGGATCCCGCCGGTACCCAGCAGATG
>CALXDY010000127.1 GCA_944387225.1 uncultured Oscillospiraceae bacterium
ATCAAGGAGGAGGACCTGTCCCAGGTGGAGGCGGAGTATGAGAAGCTGGCCCGGGAGTTGATGGGCCGGAAGGACGTCAACTTCTTCCATTTCAACGTGGATCTGGCTCAGGGCCCCTGCGTTATCAAACGCCTGCGGGGCTGCGGTGCGGGCTGCGAGTATGTGGCCATCACCCCCGACGGAGATATTTATCCTTGCCACCAGTTTGTGGGGAAGGAGGAGTACCGCCTGGGCAGCGTGTTCGACGGCTCCTTCAACATGGAAATCTCCGGCCTGTTCGCCAACCAGAATATCTATACCCGCCCCGCCTGCCGGGAGTGTTGGGCACGGTTCTATTGCAGTGGCGGCTGTTCCGCTTCCAATCTGCTGGTCAACGGTGATATCAGCCAGTCCAATGAGGTTGCCTGTGAAATGGAGCGCAAGCGCCTGGAGTGTGCCATTGCTTTGAAGGCCATCGCCGCCGGCATGGGTGGGGAGGACATAACGGCCTGTAATAATACAGGATGCAATCAGTGCTCCGGCTGTAACGGGTGATCTCCGTACTGTAATCATCTGGACTCTGCCTATTTTTAACTCAAAATACCTGCAACTCCTGCTGATTTAGCACGGATTGCAGGTATTTTTCTTTCGCCGATCATTGTAGCAGTATACGACATTTACATAACACAATTTACATAATATTGGAGCAGTAAAACAAAAAATCGAAAAAGACGACAAAACCCCTTGCGAACTTTTGGAAAGCACGCTATAGTATGTAATGTAAAATCCAGGGGCAACACAACTCCTGTCCCTGGCGTCTATTTCTCGCGTTCCGGTCATAGGCTGAATCAGTGAGGTGACAGCGATGACCGAACGCCACGGAATGAAATGGGACATATTCGGGTTTCCCCTGGGGGCTGTGTGTGTGCTGGGGGCGGCCTTTTTATTAGGCGGTATATTGGGCGGCTGTATGGCGGGGCTGATGCCCCAGGCTTCGGCCCAGGCGCTGTCGGATTATTTGATCCAATATCTCCAGCTGGCCCAGGATGGGGCGCTTACCCCCAGCCTGTGGGCTATGCTTTGGGAACAGTACCGGTTCCTGATTGGGATCGGTCTTCTGAGTCTGACCGCCCTGGGGGCGGTGGGCATTCCCGTGCTGTTTGTTGTGCGCGGCTTTCTGCTTGCTTTTTCGGTGGGCGGATTTTGTCGGGTGTTCGGTCCGGCGGGTCTTGCGCCGGCCTGGTTTCTGTTTGGGGTTCCGGCCTGCCTGTGGGCGCCGGCCCTATTTCTGGCCGGTGCCGGCAGTTTGGAACGCACCTGGGATGGGCTGGCACGTCTGGCCGATCCCGGCCGTGGACGGCGCAGGGGTCCGGGGAAGCGGGCTTTGGCAGGATTGCTGTTGTGTGGGGCAGTGCTGCTGGTCTGTGTTCTGCTGGAATATTGGGCGCTTCCCGCTCTGGTTGGGGCGGCCGCCGGATTTGTGTTGTGAGGACGAAGAAAAGGGAGTTGTGGGTGTGACGGAGTGGTTGGATCTATATGAGGAATACCTGACGGAGGAGAAGAAGGCTTCCCCCAACACCGTCAGCTCCTATCTGCGGGACATGAATCAGTTTTCCCGGGCGATGGAAGCGCGGGGAATTGATCTGACCCATGTGGAGCCGGAGGATGTGGAGGAGTATATCTCCGGTCTGTCCGGGATGGGAAAATCGGCCGCTACGGTGACCCGCAGTGTGGCGTCCATCAAATCGTTTTATAATACGATGATTCATCTAGGGGCGGTGGATTCAAATCCTGCAAAAGGGGTTACTCCCGTGAAGGTGGAGCGCAGGCTGCCCCAAGTACTTACCGGCCGGGAGGTAGAGCTGTTTCTGGAGCAGCCCCAGTGTACCGATGCCAAGGGCTACCGGGATCGGGCCATGCTGGAGCTTTTGTACGCCACCGGCATCCGGGTCAGTGAGCTGATTGCCCTGAACGTGGAGGATCTGAACCTGTCGGCGTCCATGCTCCACTGCGCCAGCAAGGGGCGGGAGCGGTCCATCCCCCTGTACCCCGCAGCGGTGCGGGCTCTGGGGGAGTATGTCCATCGGGTCCGGCCTCAGCTGGTGGATTCTCAGGAGGAACGGGCCTTGTTTGTCAACATGAACGGGGACCGGATGAGCCGTCAGGGCTTCTGGAAGCTGATCAAGCACTATCAGGAGAAGGCGGGGATCCAGAAGGACATTACCCCCCACACCCTGCGCCATTCCTTCGCGGCCCATTTGTTGGAAAACGGCGCCGATCTCCGGGCCATTCAGGAGATGCTGGGCCACGCGGATATCTCATCCACCCAGATCTATTCCCGCCTGGTCAATCAGAAGCTGAAGGACGTCTACTTAAAGGCACATCCCAGGGCGTAAAAGATCTTTGTTCCGGTATAAAGACAGAAAAAAGGAGCGGCGTTTGCCGCTCCTTTTTTTCATCGGCCAAGGCCGAATTCTGGCGCAAGTGAGCCTGTAAGCCGGGTTCTGTCTTTTAAGACAGCCATCTATCTCGACGCGCCGTCGCCGACGCGCTCCAGCCGCCTCCCTGGGACGGTCGGGCCGACCTGTGTGTCCCTCCACGGCGTTGCTCCGGATAGAGTTTACAGCGACGGGCGCTTCCACGCCGTCGGGTGAGCTCTTACCTCACCTTTCCACCCTTACCCGGAGCCGGCAAGCCGGTCCCGGGCGGTATATCTCTGTTGCACTTTTCCTAGGGTCGCCCCCGGCAGGTGTTACCTGTTATCCTTGCCCTGCGGAGCCCGGACTTTCCTCACATGCGGGCCTTTCGCCCCGCCTGCGCGGCTGTCCAGCTTACTTGCGCCATCCATAATACCGTATAATGCGGGGATTGTCAAATACGGAATCGCCTTGACAAACAGAAAACCCTGTCGTAAAATTCACCCATCTTGTCAATTTATACAGAAAGCGCAGGTGAATTGGAATGAATTGTGCATATTGTACCAGTCAGGCCTGCCAGACCCGCTGCCGGGAGGGGCTGCCTGAGGATTGCCCCATGGAGGATGCGGGACGGGTGGAGGCGGACTGCAGCTGTTACCATCAAGAGGAAAACCAAGATTTCTACGCCGACTCGATCGAAAGCATGAAGCAGTCCTTCGGGAAAATGCCCCGAATTATCGAGGCGGTAAATTTTTGCCGCTTGAGAGGGTATCAAAAAATCGGCGTAGCATACTGTAGCGGCGCACTGAAAAAAGGGATCGCTGTGGCGCAGATTTTTGAAAAGCACGGCTTTGAGGTGGTGTCCGTAGGCTGCAAGCTGGGGGGCTTTTCTCCGGAAGAGCTGATCGACGACCTGCCTGAACCGCCTGTCCAGGGTGAGACTGGACGACCCAAACGGGCCATCTGCAACCCCATCGGTCAGGCGCGATTTCTCAACGAGCAGAAAACGGACTTCAATGTTGTGGTGGGGTTGTGTGTAGGGCATGACAGCCTGTTTTTCCGGTACTCCCATGCACCTGTCACTGTGGTGGTACTGAAGGACCGGCTGTTTCCGCACCAGTCGGATCCATCTGAGCAAGCCGCTATGGAATGGAGCCAGCCGCTCTGTGAAATAGAACTGTAAGAGAAGGAAGGAGAACGGTATCATGAAAAAGGAACTGCTGTTGACTGGACTTTGTCTGGCCCTGCTGGCCGGATGCGGAGGGGATCCCGCCGCGTCTCAAAGCCAGGAAAATGGGGAGGTCAGCCAAAGTGCCCAGGGGAGCCAGGAACAGACCGGCACACACACCATCGTAGATATGGCTGGCAACGAGGTTACGCTGCCGGTGGAGATCAACTCCATCGCGGACACCTGGTCCGCCGCCACCGACGCTCTGTTCAATCTGGGCGCCGCGGATAAGCTGGTTTCCGCCCATTCCGCGGCGGTGTCTGATGTGAGCCTGCTGGTCTATCCGGAGATGGCCAACCTGGAGGATTACTCCAAGGCCACAGCAGAGGAGATGCTAAAGCTCAACCCCGACCTGGTCATCGTCAGCAACGACGACAAGTTCCAGGAGATGCAGAATGCCGGACTGAATGCTGTTAACCTGATGTATAACACCTATGAGAAGTTCCAGCAGTCCACCCTCATCATGGGCGAGATCCTGGGGGATGAGTACATGGAGCGCGCTCAGGCGGTGGTGGATTATACCGACTGGGTGACGGAGACGCTGGCCAACGATCTGAAGGATGTGGCAGAGGAGGACAAGCCCGTGGTCTACTACGTCATGGGCTCCAGTGCCGATAATCTCTACTCCACCTGCGGCGGAGACAGCATCATTGACGAGTGGGTCACCATGGCAGGCGGTAAGCTGGCCACCGCCCAGCTGGGCAGCGGCATGGGCCTGAAGGACGTCTCCGCGGAGGAGATTCTGGCCACCAACCCTGACGTCATCATGATCGACGGTGACGCCGCCGCCGAGGTTCGGGACGCCTTCTACAACAGCCCTGAGTGGAGCGGCATCGACGCGGTGAAAAACGGAAAGATCTACTGCATTCCCAAGGGATGCTTCTGGTGGGGCCGCCTGTGCGGCGACACCCCTCTCCAGGCGCTGTGGGCAGCCTCCATCCTGTATCCCGATCAGGTGAGCTATGACATCAGGGAAGAGACCGCCAAGTATTATTCCGAATTCAAGCAGTGCGACCTTACCGATGAGCAGCTGGATGCGCTGCTTCGGGTGGATCTATTGCCCTGAGTCTGGATTCCATCATACTCCTTTCGCCGCCCCGGAATTACTCCGGGGCGGCTTTTTACTGGGACAGAAGTTTTTGTGGTGTGTAAGTTTGTAGGATTGTCAAACATATTGGACGGTGAAGAGGGAAGGAGAAGAGTAGTTTAAGGGCCTCATAGGGAAGTTGTTAGAGCGGCGGTT